>RFHX01000129.1 GCA_003695725.1 Candidatus Schekmanbacteria bacterium | reverse complement strand
GAATGAAGATTTTAATATTTTTGTTTTCTTTTTGAGAATGCCAATGCAAATGAAAATTAAAAAGGAGGTTAATAGAAGAATTTTCCAAATTGTGTCAAATTCAAAAACCTTTTCAACAATATAATCTTCCAAGATATCAAGTATGCTAAAAGAAGCAACAATTAGTAGCAATGTTGCATATTCTCTTCTGAGGCAGGTTTTAAATGAAAAAATCCTGTCAGGTTTTATCCATAAAGAAATATTTGGGATGAATGCAGGCGTTGTTTTGGACCACGATTCAAAGAGCTTGCCGAATTTATTTTGTAAAAACTCTTCTTCAGCATACATTATTCTTTCATAGTAAAGCCAGAATGCCATAACAGAAACAATTATAAACCAAATCACTTCCGTTGAAAGAATTATACCAAAAAATATCAGAAAATTTGCAAAGTAAAGGGGATGACGAACTATAGAGTACATTCCTTTTGTATTTAGATTTTTTGCTTCCTGTTTTTTAGTATTTCTTCCTGATGTTTTTTTAGGAACAAAACCGCATACGATGCATCTGACAATTAACCCAGAAAATGAAATAGCAAAACAAAAAAACTCCCAAATGTGTTCACTAACTTCTCCGAAATGTTTTTCGAAATATTCAGTATTTGGCAATACGAATGGCAAAACAAAAAATAACAGGAGAGGCAAATAACTGCGTCTCCTGAAAAGCCAGTTCCCATGTTTTATAAATTCATTTTTAAGTGACATTAATTTATTTGTATAATTCCAATAAACCCCGGAAGAAAATCTGCGGTCTATCGGAAGAATTATTACATTTCTTTTTATTGTGTTTTTATTTCTACCAAATCCACTATTTCCTTCTCTCCTTTAATGGCTTGTTCATGGACAGTGCCCACATTTGGCGCATAATATTTATTTGCAACTACATCAGGTTCAAGAGGAGAATATTCTTTTGTTTTTAAGCAATTAGTATAGGTCTTGCCAGATACAGTGACTGTTTCGTTAAGACTTACAACCTTTGCTATATCTTCTGCATTTCCAGCAGAGTATTCCTGCCGGTAGATATCTCCCTTTTGGGGATTTCCCTCCATAATTATCCCTGGTTGGGCTCCATTGACTCCGGCAAGCCATGACCCTTCAAGGTCAACAAGAACACCTTTTTTGTTATAGGTTTTTGACTCTTCCCCAAAGTACCAAACATTTCCATCCTTATCTTGTGCGTAATAATCGAAGGTATCCTCAACGATTTTCCCATCTACATAAACAGTGTCTCGCACAACCCTGCAGTTTACACCCATTAACATTATGGTATTTGTCAGCACTGATACTTTATCAACTTCTGTGCCAGTATCTGTTTCGCCGTTATAAACATAAGTTGTACCCGGTACGAGAGGAAAATATTTGTTGTCGATTGTGGTTGTGAAAACACTCGGGTCGATTGAAGGTGTATAAACGCCTTTCCCTAAATCACCGCAAACATCAAGCTGTGCATCAAAGATATCACTGCTTTCTTCAATTCCATCTTTCAAATGCCTTTTTGCTTTTTTTAAACATGCTTTTTTGGTTTTGGGATTTGAAATGTTGTTGCAGTTTGCTACCTCTTCCCAATATTCGCTTTTCGCCTTGAACTGATTGTATTTTTTTATAGCTTTTGTTATTTTTTTACAGGCGCCTCCGGCAGCTTTTGCCTGAAGTTGAAATCCCGTTCCCGAAATAAAAAACAAAAAAAGAATAACGACAACTGCTCTACCGACAAAAACCGATTTCATCATCTTCATCGTTCCCCCTCCCAGATTAAAGGTAATAGAAAGAGAATCACTCTTCTAATTGGCTAGTTAGGGCTTATGCAATATCTGTGCCAGTTTTTAGATGTGTAGTAATCTGTTTGAAATTCAAGGCAATATCAGAGATAGTAAGGGAACGATTTCGCTAATGATATGCAAAATTTTTTTCAGTAGGAAAAATTTTTTTCAAAAAATTATTGTTTATTTTGACAGTATTATCATTAAGATTCTAGGTATGAGTCGAGAATGAATAATATGTAGAAACGAGTAATTACATAGTAATGTTTGTTAAAGTATAACTTTTTCAATATTTATGGAGTCAATATTGTTTTCACCCAATCCAAGCTCTTTTGCATAATCGATGACGGGCTTCCACATCTCTTCGCTGTATGTGTCGTCATTTTCAGCCATTATTTTTGAAGCAACAAGATCGCATCCTGAAATATCTCCTGATATGAGAAGACGTCCCACTCCCTTCTTGATTTCAGCACCTGCAAGTAGTGGGCCACTCTTTATAAGCAAATCCTCTGCATCTACTATATTAAGCTCGCACCTTACAACATCAGAAAATTCGGCTGCAAGAAGCCTGAAGGGAATGCGAAATTCTTTATGAACTATTGCCGGATTTTTCTTATCGCGCAGTCTTGCATGGTTGTCCCATCTATTGGGACCATAAACTGAACCGAAATGGTTTTTCATAGCTGAGCTAAAAGCCGCTTCCCCATGCCTTTTAATTGTTGGCAGATTTATTATGACTTCGCTTTCATAGAGATGTTTTGAAATTTCTATAACAGACATTACCTTCCATTCTTTTCTTTTTACAGGAAGAAACAATTTTTGGTTTCCCGGTTTGTCGGGGACGAGCTTTACTCCGAATTTTTTTGAAATCTCTTCAAAACCCATTGCGGAAAATTTTGCAGCAGTTCGTCCTGATGAATCATAAATGGATATTTCAGAAGGTGAAAAATCCTTCAAGATTTTGCAAAGATGATTGATAAATTTGGGATCAGTGCAGACAGGATAGGGATTTGGCGCAACGGTGTTTGGTTTCAAGGTGATTTTTCTTCCTTTGATGAGATTTGAAAAGCCTTCGAGCTTTGATATTCCGGCTTCAAGGCGTTTGAATTTGTCTTTTCCTGCGATATCTAAAAGCAGTGGTTTCCCATTTTTAAAGAAAAAATTTCCACATCCTTTTCTTATTGAATAGATAGGTTTCTTTTTTTCTTCTGAGAAAAGATTCTTGGAAATAGATGGAAACAGCGAAACTCCTAGAGTGCCGATTGCTGTTTGCTTTAAGAAACGCCTCCTTGATTTTTTTCTATTCATTTCATTTTCCTCGGCTCAACTTTAAAATATTTTCATCTACAGCTTTTGCGAATTCCTTTACAAGGGCAATTGTTTTTTCATCAGTCTTGAATGCTGTAATGCGAACGAAATATTTGCTTCTATAAAATTCTGCTTGATTGCTTCCTAATTGTCCGTCTTCTCCAAAGTCCGTTTTCTTAGAATTTTTTTTCTTTATATCTTTGAAAAGTTTTGCCGCGCTTTCAACACTTTCCATCTTGTAAATATCTACAATAAAAGAATCATCTCCTTTTTTATATTCATTGGAAATCAATTCTTCAAAACCTCTTTCAATATAGAATGGCGCTCCTCCATCGATGTATTCAAATAAATCTGTATCATCATAAACAGCATATTCATACGGAGAAGTGAATCCTTTTTTGAGCATTGCTGAAGGAAGTAGTGATTCAAGTTCACTTTTTTCAGCTAATGCTGCTTGAGATAGAAGAAAACAGAAAATCCCTGACAGCAGAAAGAAAAAAATAAATGTCAATGAATGATTTTTCTTTGGAAACATTATCGCCTTTTCCTCCTAAAAGGTGTTAAGAGTATCTGGTTTTCCTTTGACCTTGTTTCTCCTATTGATGTTACATATATAGCAGGTTTGTCTCCAACAGGACATTTCGTTTCACAGGCGCCGCAACCAACACAAAGCTCTACATTGAGATGAGGCCGTTTTACAAGCACTTCCTTCCCGTCAGGTGCAATGACTTTTGTTTTCTCAAGCCAAATGGCTTTTTTTGGAGTAGGGCACCATTCTTCGCAAACAATGCAAGGTGTAGCCATTGCCCATGGAAGACATCTGCCTCTATCATAGAATGCAGTTCCGATTTTCACAGGATTTTTCCCATTTTTACCAATCTTTTCATCGAGAGTGAGTTTTCGAATAGCGCCAGTAGGACATACCTGTGTGCATAAGGTGCAGTTGTATTCACAGTAGCCGATTCGGGGAATTACAACAGGGGTCCATATCCCTTCTGGGCCTGCCTCCCATGTTGCAGGATGAAGCGCATTATTAGGACATATTCTCATACATTGTCCGCATTTGATACAACGGGCAAGAAATTCTTCTTCTGATAAAGCTCCGGGAGGACGAATAAGTTTTTCATTAAAATTTACCTTTACTTCATCGCTTGCCCTTGCAAAGGGATAAACTAAAAGTCCTGCCGCAAAGGAGCTTACCACTCGCCGTCGATTGAGATTTGGTGTGTCGATTATTTCCTTTTTTTGCGGGAAAAGTTTAAACCTGATTACATTTTCAGGACATACTCTTTGGCAATTGAAACACATATGACATTCATTGGAATGCCAATTTACTCTCCCTATCGGTTCACATCCACCTTGGCAATTTACGAGGCAGAGGTTGCAGTCAGTACATTTTTCATTTTCTTTTTCCATGCCAAAGATTGAAAACCAGGAGGCAATTCCAAGAAGTGCGCCAAGAGGACAAAGGAAACGACACCAAAATCGGGTTATTCTGCGGTTTAAAAGAAGGATTGTAATGAAAACTATTCCTATGATATATCCTCTATGGAAGTGTTGTTGTGAAAAACTTAGTATTGTTTTATCTGCAAAATTATAAAGCATATCTCCTATTTTTTGAATAAATCCAATATTGGATAGTGCCAGTATATCGAGAGCCCATCTGACAATAATGTTTAGGACAGGGATTACCGATGTTACAAGCGACCGTGTCAAAAGCGATATAGGATCCATAAACCCAGTAAGAAGAGATGTGCAGAGTGCTGATGCAATTATTATTAGAAGAATGTAATATTTGATTTTGAAGGATTCCCTGTATCTGTTTTCATTTATTCTTTGAGCTTTTTTCTTTTCAGTAAAAACCAGTCCAAATAGATGATTCAATGTGCCAAGTGGACAAACCCATCCGCAGACAAACCTTCCGAAAAGAATGGAAAGTATTAGCACTACTATGCACCACTTCATACCTTCATAGAGGACGCCTGTCGATAAAATAGTGGTAATTCCGTTAAGAGGGTCTGATTCAAGAAAAATAGCCACCGGATAGCCGATTGTAATTTCCTTTACTTCTCCTGTGTTGAAGCTTCCCTTGAATTCACTTTTAAAGATCAAAAAAAGAAAGAGGAGAAGAAAAGAAATTTGAGATACTATTCTTAATATTCGAATTATTTTGATCTTATTGCCAATCAGATTTTTTCCCTCGCTATTTTTATCTTTGTTAAATCAATTTCTCCAATGCCGCGCATATAGGAAACTTTCAAGAATCCAAGACTTTCCGGTTTTAATCCAAACAATGTTGCTCCGAAGGCGTCTATTGCCACTTGATCAGTAGAAAAAGCTATTGTTTTTTTCAATGCCACATCATCGAGACTTCCTCCTTGCGGTCCATTCCTCAAAAGAATTCTATAGGCGTCGAGGATAGTTAAGGTTGGCTGAATAAAGGAAGCAAGGTCTGCTATGCTTTCATCTATCTTCTGATGTAAGGCTTCGCGCCTGCCACCCAAAATACCGTACCAGTTTTTCAACCCCATAGTAAGGCCTGTAAGATTATGGTGTTTTGCTATGGGGATATTTATTACTTTATCAGTTTCAATGAAATCCTTATATACAGGCCATTCATCCAATACTGAACCATTGATTTTCAATCGTCTGAAATTTCTTTCTTTTGGAATTGAGACTACAGCGCCTGCTTCCAATGCTTTTGCGGCAATACCGCTTCTCTGATAACATCGAACAGGATCATTGCAGGATATATCAACGACAATCACCTTTTCTGCGCCTGCATTGAGGCACAATTCAACTACTTTTTTTACCAAATCAGGATTTGTATTTGCCGCCTGCTCAGGGACCCTATCCCATCCGATATTTGGTTTTATGGTTACTTTGTCGCCTTTAGAAATAAATCTTTCAATGCCTCCTATTAGATTTATTCCTCTATCAACCATCTTCTCAATATCGTCTCCTTCCACTATTGATAGGTCAGGCAGTGCATCGACAGGAGGCACAGAATAATCTCTTTTTTGAATAGATGTAGCTCTATTTTTTACAGTTTCTTTTCCTAAATAGTAATATCCAAGAAGAGCAGTACCACCGGCACCCAATACTGCACGATAAGTTGTTTTAAGGAAATTTCTTCTGTCCATATTTTTAGGCATTTTCTTCTCTCTTAAACAGATATTTTTTTAAACATTGAGAAAAGGGCTGTCAAATTTTTTCTAAAAGTGAAGAAGCTATGATTAGCAAGAAAGAATGATAATCAATAGTGGCTATCTCTGAAATCGCTGTGTTTATTGATTTTTGGAATGTCTTTCCAAACTGAAAGCCCGTAAATCAATGCAGCAGCGTCGGCAATACCGACAAGAGCAAATGGAGATGAATGACTTATCCAGTCAAAAATTATTCCTCCAAGTTGAACAAAGGTCAAGGTGCCTAAGGACCCCACAGTATTTGAGACGCCAAGAACTGAGCCAAGAATCTTCTTAGGAGAAAGGTCTGCTGTCAGAGTTGTAGTGCCAACTGATACTGCTGCTACACCAAGCCCTGTGAGAATTCCGGCAAGCTTTACTTGAAGGGAAAAGGGGCTTGAAGAAAATCCTATCAAAAGAAATCCTGTGCCTTTCAAAAAGAGTCCTAAAACGACTATTGGCATTCTGCTGATTCTGTCTGCTGCTATTCCCCAAAAAGGTGTTGATATAAGAGCACATAAACTTGAAAGCCCCACTACAATACCTGCCATAGCAGTTGCTTTCGCATGGCTCAGTCCATAATCAGGAGCGCTTTGCACTGCCCAGATGAATATAAAAATACCAAGGATTATTCTATCAACTGATGCGGGGAAGGTAGATACTATGCAGAATGTAAGTCCTTTGTTTGTTTTAAGCTCTTCTAAAACTATCTTCCAATTTTGTTTTGCAGAAGTTTTCGTTTCTTTATTTTTTTTATGTTTTTCTACGAATCTATCAACAACCATAAATTTAGCGATGAGAAAAGTGACGAAGCACACACCTGCCCCTATAAAAAACAATGAAAGGACACCAAAGGAGTCTTGTAATTTTGAAAAGATAAAAAAGGATCCTGTTACTCCTATTCCCATCATAGTCGATGCAACTGCCATTGCTTTGCCGCGGCTTTTGAAATTTGTATAGTCAGCTGTTATGGTAATCATCTGAGGAAAAGCGAAAGTCATTGATAGGGAAAAGAAGAAATGAAATATGAAGACGAATAGAAGTGGAGATATTCCAAATACAGAGGAAAAATAAGGAGGTAGAGAATATATAATGAAAGATAGAGCCGCGCAAAGCATTCCGTATGAAAGAAGTATCTTCCTTCCAAAACGGTCAGATAAGAATCCCACATAACCAAGAAAAAAGATATTAGTAAGAGAACCAATAATCTGAATTGCAGAATTTATGGTGCCAAAATTTTTATCTCCTACACCTATTGTCTCCTTCAAGAAGCGGGGAAGTGCTATAGTTGGTATCATATAGGCAAGCATCAAAATTGCGCAAATCAGATAGATACCTACGAAATTGTAAGTTTTTAAATCTTCAGCAATATGAATGCCAAGAAATTTTTTTTCTTTCTTCATTAAATAAAATGGCTGGAAAAGAGATTAATTTCTTTTCCAGCTCTTCATATATTTAAAAAGTTTTTCAAATCTTATGCAATCTGTTTTCCGTAGCCCTGAGGTGTAGCGCTATTGTCATAGACTTCTTCAACATTGAAAATATAAGTAGGAAGCTCCATTTCACTTGGATCTTCCCCAAAATAAACATCATGAACGGCATGGATAAAATCAAAGTAAGGACCTTCGGTGTGAATTTCTATATTGCATCTTATCTCATAACTTAAAACAGGAGGTGTAAAATAGAGAAGGGTGCCTTTTTTATTCTCTTGAACATAATTCCATGTATGCGCCGGCTTTCCCGGATATTGGTTCCCAAGCTCAATTGTACATAGTTTGGTAAAATCCATTTTGTTTGGTGCTTCATCTTTTTCAAAATAGAGATGTTCTATTAAGAGCTTAAGTGATTTTTTTTGAAATTCACGCATCTTTGCACGGTCTTCTTTTGTTTGGAGCTCGTGGCGTCCAAAAGCTACTGTATTGGCTGCATCCATTCCTTCTTTTTTAATATGCTCTTTAAAGATTTTTGTAATCTTTATCATATGTTCTTCTTTTGGTACAAAGCCTGCACCTATTACTTTTGCATTGGTGATAATCGTACCATCTTCTTTTTTAATCGAAGTGCAGATGCTTGGCAGGATTCGTGTAGTATCAACAAGCATTTTATGAGGATTTGGAGGTCCTTGAAGCTCACTCATCTCAATAGCCCATTTCCTTCTCCAATAATAAGCATAGTTTAAAAAAACATCAGGAAGCATTGTCATTTTATATCCCTCCAAAAAAAATTAGTGTTTACAATCTTTATTCATTCTTAAAAATTTATGAATGAAGTGCAATAAAAAAATCGAGTAGCTACTCAATTTTTGTTGACTAATTTTTCTTTGGGGTGCTATAGTTAGTTCAATGAAAAGTTTGAGTGTATCTTTTTGTATAATTTCTTTTTAATTATTGAGGCATTATATTGTTGTCTACCAGAAATACTGGAGGAAATAATATGTCTATCCAAAAAGCATTCCCAAGATTTTTCAAAGTATCATTTATTCTTTTAGTTATCCTTTCTGTTTTTTCATTTGGTTCTGTTTACGCTGAAGGCAATGGAATCATAAAGGGAAAAGTCACTGACAAGAAAAGTGGACAGCCATTGCCCGGTGTAACCATAACAGTTGATGGCACTGATATTATTACCTTTACCGATGAAAAAGGGGAATATGAGATTCAAATACCCGAAGGTACATACAAACTATTAGCTGAATTCTTAGGATATAAAGTTGCAACTGCAGTAAATGTAGTTGTCGTTGAAGGAGAAAAGACAAAGGTAAATTTTCCTATGGAGGAAGAAGCGGCATTTATGGGTGAAGAAGTAGTTGTGACAGGGGAAAAGCTTACTGTGCCTCTTTCAAAGACAACAGCAACTGTTTCTGTCGTATCATCCAAAGATTTGGAAAAGGTGCCGGTTGCCACTAATGCGTCCGATTTGATTATGAATACACCAGGGGTACAGGTAGAATCAGGTGGTAGCGATTTTTCAAGGACAATAAAAATCAGAGGCAGGACTGTGGCGCCTCCAAAGGTTGCATCGTCAGGAATTCTTCTGTTGATCGACGGCATTCCGGCAAATGACCCGGGTTCCGGCTATGCCAATGTATATCAGATTCCTTCTGAGAATATTGAAAGAATCGAAGTCTTGAAAGGGGCTTCGTCTGCTCAATATGGCGGACAGGCGGCGGCAGGAGTCATTAATATAATTACGAAAAAGGGT
>RFHX01000128.1 GCA_003695725.1 Candidatus Schekmanbacteria bacterium | reverse complement strand
ACACCAATGGGAATATATCTCTACAAAAATATAAAACTGCATCTCTATTGAAAAATGCCTGCATTCCTCCAACAAAAACCATTGTATCTTTCTCAATATCATTCTCTTCCTCTCCATCATCGATATCCATTGCAACAGGGATTACCTTGAATTTTTCAACTTTTATTGATTTTTTCACTATATCGAGGTCCTTAGAGCTGATAAAAAAAACCCAGTCGAAGTTTTTATATGCTTTTAACTCATATCTTTTTGTTACTATATATTCAAAGTATCTTATCATTTTTTTTATAAGAGATTTCTCCTCTTTTGCGATCTGGCGAATCGTTTCATAATAGGCATCATTTGAAAGCATGATCGAAGTACTGCCTTTCACATATTTTACAAACTTCCATGCATAAAAATACTCAATCTGAACGATATCATAATGATTTTCTTTTAGATGAGATTTGATTTTCTTCTCTATTTCAGAACTAACATTATCTGTAACATCGCGCGGTACGAAATAAAAGAAAAGCAAAAATTCTCTTTTAATTTTCTTCCATAATTTCTGGAAAAAAGTAGAATAAGAAGGATATCTTGCTGTAATGACTTCCTTACAATATTTCTTTAATTCAGGGACATCTCTCAGATTTTCCTCAGAGCGGACATGACAAATCAATGAAACTTCATAATCTTTTGAAAGGGCTTTTATCAAATTATAGCTCACATGGTCGGTGCCTGCAAATACCGGATAAGGGAATCTCATCTTGATGATTAAAATTTTCTTCATTTTCCTACGGCTTCCTCCACAAGTGGGAAATAGTATTTTTTCATTAGCGCTTCCCACGAATAATTTTCTCTTACTCTCGTAAGCCCTTCTTTCCCCATTTTTCTTCTCAATTCTTCATTTTCTATTAGAGAAATTAATTTTTGTCTAAGTTCAGAGGAATTACCCGGTTCGAAGAGAAAGCCGGTTTTACCATCAACAACGATCGATTGTAAACCTCCTATCCTTGATGCAATGACAGGTATTTCACATGCCATTGCTTCCAATGCCGTGATACCAAAAGGTTCCTCCCATAAAGAAGGGACAACACATATATCTGCACCTCTATAAAATTTTTCTACTTCGTCAAACTGCATCCAAGGCGCAATTTCAATATTATCTACCCCGTCAGGCGGCTCAGAATGACACCATGTTATCTTAATTCTTATTTTTTTTTCTAATTCCTTCATTTCTTTAACAGCCTTTAACAAGACATTCAATCCTTTTGCCGGGTCGTCAGCCCTGCCCGGAAGTATTATTTCTAACCTCTTCTTATTTGGTTCTTTTCGAAGAGGTTTAAATTTCTCACAGTCCACCCCACCGGGAAAAACCCTAACATTCTCATTCCATCCGGAAAGAAGACTTTTTATTCTTTCATTGTAAACGATTATTGCATAGGCATTTCGGTAGGTTTTTTCCAAATTTCGCACATAAGTTGGTGAAAATCCTGTCGCCGCTATGAATTCATGAAGACGGTCAGACCACATCTTTGAGGCGCACAAAACACATTGGAAAAAATCATCTATGATATTTTTACCGCAAAAAGCTCCATTTTGAAAATAGTTTTGATTGAAACACCATATAGAAGTTGAATAGAAGCGGTGAATAACCTTATATTTTGTCAATGCATTTGAAATATGTGGTCTCATTACTCCTGATTCTCCTATAAAAATGACATCAGGAGATATTTTATCGACTGCGCTCCTTATTTTTCTAGATAGAATAAAACGATTGAATGACACAATGTTGAATGGTATCCTTACAACTTTGAATGGCATCTCTTTCTCTATTTTTCCTCTCGGGAAAAATCGCTCAAAGGAAGGGACGATTAAAGTAAGATCATATTTTTCGGATAATCGCGACATCACTTCATATTCATCAACCCATGCTCCTCCTAATGGTGGCCAATGAAAAGTGAGGCAAACAAAAACAATTTTCTTTCTACTCATTTATGATTTTTTCCGTATTTTTCATTCTAAAAGCTTCTTTTATCTTTTCTATCTCCTCTTTATGGAAAATTCCTGAAAAATATAAAACAAAAAAATAAAGCATCAAACTTACAGGCATACTAAAAAATAAATTCTTTTCTCCTGCCAAATATACTGCCAAGAACATCAAAAAACCTGCAAAAAAAGGTTTCAAAAGAAATTCTGATATTTCGACATATTTATATATTTTCGTTATATTATAAAAATATGTGATTACTAATAAAAACTCTGCTAAAACAATAGATGCAGAAGCGCCGTAAAGACCAAATCTGTGAGTGAGAATTATTGCAAGTATCACCAATATAATAGAATTATACCCATTTGCTTTCATTGCAATTTTTTGTCGATTCATTGCGATAAGAAGATTGCCAAGAGGGTAAAGTAAAAAGGAAAAAGGCAAAATCCAAACAACAATCTTCAATACTGTAGCTGAAACGAGATATTGATTTCCAAATAGTATGTTAACTATTTTTGAAGAGAAAAAGCTTATCATTATGGCTAAAGGAATTGAAAATGTCATCGCAAGCTTAAGAGAAGCTTTGTAAAGCCTCTCGAGATTGTAATCATCATCTTTGTAATATTTTGACATCACAGGGAGAATAGCTGCGGAATAGGCAAAAATTACCACCAGTATCGGATATGCCAACTTGAGAGCCGCATTGTAATATCCTGTATCAGTTTCTGTCAACATCTTAGAAATTATGACAATCACGATATTCCATCTAAAAGCAGTAAAAAAAGATGACACTGCAATAGGATAACCTTCTTTAAAAAAATAATTAAAAATCTTCCTGTCAAAGGCAATTTCTAAATTGACAAATCTCGAAAACGAAAGCCGCAAAGAAATTACAAGTTTAAAAATTGCTATAATTACAAAAACACTCAATATTGAAAATACTGAACCAAATTTCATAATCACAGTAATTCCAAGAAGAAGAACAAGAAAACGCTCGCCGGAATTCAGAAGAGCGTTATATTCCATCTTTTCAAAAGCTTTAAAGACTGATGAATTAACAGTGGTAATGGAATTTATTGTGCAGAAGAGGAAAAAATAGATTATTAAAAACATTGTGTTCGGTTCATATCCGAGAAAAAACATAGACACAATAATCACCAAAGAAGTCACGATAGTCATTAGTGATTGAAATAGAATAGCGTTAAACAACATCTTGCCTGATTCTTTTTTATCCCTAGCTATATCCCGAATAAGTACACAGTCTAATCCAAAAATAATAAGTGCGGCAAAAATCAAAGGAAAAGTAGTTACCAACGAATACACACCATAACGCTGAGGACCCAACATTCTTGCTACTATGAATGTAAATACAGCGCTAAGTCCCATATTCAACATATTGGATATGACTTCAACGCCGGTGTTTTTTATAATTCGCGTAATTTGATTCATAATCGGCTAATCTTTCTTTTATCTCGCAAAAAGGAAAGAAATTTTTCTCCGGTTTTTTCAATTGAATATTGTCCTTCCACTCTTTTTCGCCCTTCCTTTGCCAATTTAAGTGCAAACTCTTTGTCAGATAAAATTAAATCTAATTTTCTATTTAATTCTTCTGCATTTCCCTTCTCGAATAAAAGTCCGCTCTTTCCATCTTCAATAATCGTCTTAAGCCCCCCTTCTTTTGAAGCAATGACTGGTGTTTCACAGGCCATTGCCTCTAAGATGACAATCCCAAATTCTTCCGATAAGGAAGGACAAACAAAAACTGTAAGACTGCTGTAAAAAGAAACCATTTCCTCATCAGGCAGGCATCCTATATATTTTGCCTCACAATTTTCTCTTTTATTTATCATATCTATTTCCTTCTTAATGTCATTGAAGTATTTTTCATCCCTAATTTGTCCAGCTATCATCAGGCGGAATGGCATATCTAATTTTTTACAGGCTTCCAAAAGGATATGTATTCCCTTCCTCTCTTCAATCCCTCCGAGAAAGCCAATTCTTTTTACATCAAAAGAATAAGAAGCATTTCTTTGATATTTGTCTATCTCTATTCCATAAGGGATGACTTCTATTTTACTTTCCTCTACGCCAAGTCTTTTTAGAGCACTCTTAGTTTCCACATTTGAAGCAAGGTAATAATCAGAAGAATTTTTAAGAAGTAACCTGGAAAATGGATTTTTTCTGAAATAGTCCTCTTTCTCAAGCAATGTACAGCAATAAAAAACTTTTAATCCATTAAACCTATTTAAATGAAATGGGAATGTCATTTCATTGACATCGAAAAAAACTATAACATCTGCATCGTAAAGAAATTGATAACATTCTTTTCTTTTTAAAATATATCCTGTTTTGAATAGTCTTCTTACTATTTTTCTTTTGAATTTTGCAAAGAGAGACCCTTTGTGATTGATTTTGATAATATTCAAATCCTCAGATTTTGTAATCAAAAGACTGTCAGAAGTTTTACCTTTCCGGTGGTTTATGGTCAAAATATAAAGTTCTTCACCTTTGCGGCATAATTCCAGTGAAAGGCGTCTTACAAGAGACTGTGTACCGCCAATAAATAAAGAATTGTCATAATAGGTCAAAGCAAAAACAATCTTCATCTTTAATAAGCTTATTTAAAAAAAATCTTTATTTTATTTTATCAGACTCTTTAAGGAATATGGGAAATATACATCAAATGACAGAAGATTTCTCTATTTGGAAAGCTCCATTTTTTCGTAACAATAATTCATCAATCTAATCCCTTTAATGGCTTCATCAGCGCTAATAGGAGGTTTTTTATTCTTTTTGATATGCTTTATGAAACACTTCAGCTGCTCCTGATATATGTTTGTCAGAGGGGTCTTAAACTGAATTGCGCCTAAAAGTTCACAACCGCGTATTTTTCTGCTTTCTACCAAAAGATATGTCTTGTCATCGATGTGAAAATGAGCCCACCCTTTTGTCCCCTCGATTTTACATAAATTTTCCCACTCATCTACTCGCGAAGAAGAGATTACAGCTTTCCCTCCGTTATCCAATAAAAATTCCGCCTCAACAATGTCTTCCATACCGTATCCAAGCATATCCTTGCCTTTGATGGATACAACTTTTATCTCACCATCATAGAACCAGATCAACAAATCTATAAGATGAATGCCTTGGTCTATAAGTACTCCGCCACCTGCTTGTTCTTTCTTGAATGAAAAGCCTGACCTTGTAATCCATTGCTTATGGCTATGTCCAAGCTTCAATTCAATATTTCTAAGATCACCAAATTTCCCCTCATCGAGAAATTTCTTCAAAAGCATTACATTGGAGGCAAACCTTCTGCTGTGGGCAACCATAAAAATTGCATTCGAATCTTTTTCTGCTTTTGCAACTTCTTCACATTCTTCAACTGAAATACCCATTGGTTTTTCACAAAGGACATTTATTCCAGCTTTTAAAAGCTCTTTACTTATAGAAGTGTGATAGGCATTTGGAGTTGCAACTATTGCCATATCTATTTTGCCTATCATTTCACCGTAATCAGAAAAAGCATAGGGAGCAGAATATTTTACAGCCATTTCATCAGCCCAGCTTTTGTTGATGTCTGAGAATGCTTCTATTTTGAGCTCTGGGAAACGTACTATGGCAGGCACATGAAAAGTGCGCGTAATCATACCGCATCCAATTATTCCCACACGAATCTGCCGCATTACGCCCTCTTAAGCCGTTTCATTAATGATTTTGGAATTATGCGCATCGTTTGAACAACTCCAAAATAATACAGATGAAAAAAGAGTTTCTTAGAGAAAAGAGTAATAAGATTTGAAGTGCGTGTAATAAATATTTTTAGTCTAATCCCTTTGAAAAGTTTTTTCGGTATGAATCGGAGATTGATCACTTTCATATTGCTTTCAAGTTTGACATCATCAGGATTGAAATTTCTTTTTTTGTATGCATATCTCAAATAGGGGATCTTTTTCGGATTGAAACCTGCAATTTTTGCACAAAGAGTGTCAACTTCAAGAGAATCACTTCCTGCTATCATTATTCCACACTTTACCGGTTCTCCATCAACAGGACCATTCCCTTCCAGTGCAATTCTTCCATCTATAATAGAGAGATCTGGCTTTATTATACCATCCAAAAAAGTTAAAACTTCATCAAGGTAGGGATGATATTTTTCTTTTAAGGCATCAGGAATACAGCCAAACTGATTTTTGAATATACACGTAATTTTTTGATAATCATGAGTTTTTAGATTGCCAACAGAGATGAAAAATATGTCGTCAAAAAAAATTGCAGGAACATTTATCTCATAGGGAATCCCTCGCACAACGACAGGGAATGAATCCATTTCGGTCAAATTGAGAAGCTCAACCCCCTCTTCTTCAGCTAGACGCTCATATCCCAACTCTTTATAGACGTCGCTTGCCTTCCTGTCAAAACTGTCTGTTTCAACTATTTTTATGTTTGCATTTTGATTTTTCGATTTGATAAGCCATATGAGTTTTTTTATGAACTTAATATCTGAAATTATTCCAGACTCGACAGAGGCAAATGTACAAAGATTTGGTTTTATAATAACTGTGTCCTGCATATTATGGAGCAGAGCATTTTTTGAAATCTCCTCTAAAAAAAGGTCCAATTCCTTTTCATTATCGCCTACATTCTTATAGATAATCTTGCCCATAAAAGTTCTATTCCCTTATCATTTAAAATCGTGACTGCTCTATTAGTGAGTTTATTCTTTGGATTTCCATCAATGCTCTTTGCGCGTACTGTCTATTGGCAGCAATCCTCTGCCATTCTTTTAGTGCACTTCGATAAAATCCATAATCTTTGTATGCTTTTGCCAATGCAATTCTATATAATATTTCATTGGGTTCAAGTTCTACAGCTTTCCTTAGAGATATTAAAACTCCTTTAATGTCGTATTTCGTTTTTTCCTCACAAAGACCTTTATAATAGTATGCCTTCGCCTGTTTATCATCAAGCGCTAATATAGAATCCGCTGATTTTAAAGCATTTCGGTAATCTTCCAATTTATAATAGGTTTTCATCAAAGTAATGTGAAAATT
>RFHX01000127.1 GCA_003695725.1 Candidatus Schekmanbacteria bacterium | reverse complement strand
GTGGTGAGTGAGTATATTGGAAGAGATGTAGAGATTGGGGATATAAGCGTAGGTATCTTTACAGGAGTTGATTTAAAGGATGTTTCAATAAAGGAAAATGCTGAATATGGTGAAGGAGAATTCCTAAGGATAGACAATGTAGAATTAAGTTTTAGTTTTCTCGATCTTCTTCAAAAAAAGCTCAACATCAAAAATATCTATTTCAAATCACCTCTTATAAGAATTATCAGAGACGAAAAAGGAGTATTCAATTTTTCAGACTTAATTGAAAAAGGTACGACTAAAGAAGCAGCAAAGGAAAAGAGGAAAGAGGAAAAGGGAAAAAAACAGACAGCTTCAAAAAAAGACACATTTGCGTTCAATGTTAAAAAGATTGTGATTGACGGTGGAACTATATTATTCACAGATAGGAACGAAGGGGAAGAAAGCAGCTATCGACTTGAAAATATTTATATTTCTTTAAAAGGGGAATTGGCTAAGAAAGCCTTTGATATTAGTGTCAAAAGCAATCTAAAAATTTCAGAAAATGAAGCATCATCTTTACCGATTGATATTAAAGGAAGCATTGATTTAATAAATAAGGGTTGCAATATTAGTTTTGTTTCTAAAGATGTAAACCCTTATGCAGTTGTAAATGCCATTAATCCTCAATATTCGTCTTTTGTTGAGACATTGAAAGGGAGCAAAACTGACTTTGAGATTACTGCAAACTCCAAGGATTATGAAAAAAATGCCGCAATAAAGTCTGAAATTTTCTTGAAAGCATTTGGCGAAAAAGTATCAATACCTGTGGATTTGAAGTTGAAAACGCCTTTTGCAAATCCTGAAATAGAGGCTAAAGTAAATATCGAAAATCTTTCTATCCCATTTATTGAAAAAGTTCTTCCTTTGTCAATAAAAGAAGAAATAAATTTAATTTCATTGGAAGATGGCAAAATAGGTACTTCCTTGTTTTATGAGGGGACTATTGATGATTTTTCACTTTCATCAGTTATAGGTGACTTTCGGATTAAGGAATTTAAAGCTAAGTTTAAAGATTACGGCAATATTCCTCTGACAATGAATGCTGATGGAAAAATTGAAAATGGTGAAATTAGCATTAAATTGTCCCCTTTGAAATTGGGAAATTCTGATTTTTTTGTCCGCGGTAATACAAAAATTCCAAAAGAAGATGCCCCTATAAATGTAAATGTTTCTTCAGAGTCGAAGATTTTAGATTTAGATGAAGTTGTGAAGAAATTTACTTCTTCAGAAGAAGAGGAGACATTGAGAAAAAACAGAGAAAAAGCTGAAAAATCAAGTAAATTGGAGAAGGGAGAAGAGAAGAAAAGCAAGCTATTCAAGTTGATTTTGTCTGCCAAAGCAGAAAAGATTAAATACAGTAACCTTCCTGTTAACTCATTATTTTTGAATGCGCAATATATGCAGGATATTATTAAAATACCCAATCTTACATTCAATTTGGGGGAGGGTAAATTTTTTCTTAAAAGTGAGGCTTATTTAGGGAAAAAATCAGAAAAACTTAGCGGTATGGTTGATGCTCAAAATATTTCCCTAAAGGACTTGAAACCTCTCTTGTTTTCAGATTTTTCTGGAAAGATTGAAGGACTTGTGACTACAAAGGCGGATTACTCGGCTTTTGGTTTGGATGCTGAAAGAATAAAGAAGACCTTGAGAAGCAAAGGGAAAGTCGAGGTAAAAAATATTACAGTTTCAGGTGTTGAATTTCTAAATAAGGTTGCAAACCTTTTAAGCGCTGATGAATTGAAAACAGTTGTCTTCAAGGATGGTGAAACTGTATTTCATATAAAGAATGAAGAAATCGAATATGGAAAATTAAGACTCAATGGAAAAGATTTAAAGGTTGCCTCTGACGGCGATATAGCTTTTGATGGGAAAATAGATGGAAAAGCTATTTTGAAGCTTTCTCCTGAGCTGTCCAAAAAAATTTCCGGCGGAAAGGCATTGAACAATTTTATAGGCAACAAAAAGGGATGGACAGAAATTCCACTGAAATTTTCCGGCACAACAAATTCACCGAAGATATCCCTTGAAATGAAGTCTGTTAAAAAGAAAGCTGTCGAAAAAGGGAAAGAATTGCTTCGCCAAGAGCTCGACAAGATTTTTAAGAAAGACAGCGGCAGAAAAAAGAAAGGGAAAAGTGTTGGAAAGAAAAAGAAAAGTAAAAAGGAAGATGCCGTTAGGAAAGGTATCAATAAATTGAAAGATATATTTTCACTTCCTGGCAATTGAATAAGAAAAGAGATAGTGAGGCTTTTTTAAAACTGAATTCAACTTTCTCCGCCTTTTTCAATAAATAAAGTTTGAGTTGGATAGGCAAATTCAATGCCCTCTTTTTCGAATCTGCGATAAATTTCCAAATTTATTCTTTGTTGTACATCCATATATGTATTGTAATCTGGTGACAGGACATAATATACAATTTCAAAATTTAATGAAAAATCGCCATAACTTTTGAAATGAGCACGGTCAAAACGTGCAAGCTCTTCTTTTGTAATTATTTCATTGATAATCTTTGGAATAAGCTCGAGCTTTTCAGCAGGTGTTTGATAGGTTACACCAATTGAGAAGAGTATTCTTCTTTCCATCATTTGCTTATAATTTCTAATCCTGCTTGAAAGGAGGTCATTGTTGGATACAATAATCAATTCTCCTGAAAGGCTTCTAATCCTTGTAGTTTTGAGCCCGATTTTTTCTACAGTTCCTAAGATATCTCCAACAACAATGAAATCTCCAAGAACAAACGGTTTGTCGAGAACGATTGAAAGGGATGCAAAAAGGTCTCCCAAGATATTTTGCACTGCAAGTGCTACAGCAACTCCTCCAATGCCCAATCCTGCTACAAGAGTTGTAACATTGATTCCAAAATTATCGAGTATCATAAGAACGACTACGGACCACAATATCAATTTGCCGATGAAGGCAAGTGTATTGAAAAGAGTTAATTTGGCTGTATCTTGGTCGATTTTTCTTTTAACAATGTAGGGGAAACCATATGTAATAAGAGCATTGCACCAAATAGCAACCTGAAAGAGAAGAACTGCAACTGCAATGTTTTTTAAAATGAATGTTGCCTTTTCAGGAAGAGTCAAGAGATTTGATGAAAGATAAAGTGAAAAAATTAAAAGACATATAAATTTTGTTTTTTTAAGTACTTCAACAAGCATATCATCTAATTCTGTGTCTGTTTTTTGGGCAAGGGCAGATAAACTCTTAAAAATTATTTTTTTGAGGATATATAAGCCCCAGAGAATCAGAAATGTTAGAATGCCTGCTATTATCCACCGTTGAATACTGTTTCCATACCACTGTATATTTAAGAAATCCATCAACTGTCACCTCCCTTTTTCCGTAATTCCTTAAAAATGCCGAGAAACATATTCATTTCAGCTTTAGTCAGTCCCTTTCGTGTAAAAAACCCCTTCATTGTCCGCAAAATCGAGTGGAGCAGGTCTCTATCGCCTCTTTTCCCGTAGTTTAAGTAGATAAGAGTATTTTTAACTTCATTTAACAGATAATCAAGCTCTTTTACAGTAACTGATTTTATTTTTTCCCCCCTTGTTTTGATCATCTCATATCTTGATAATTCATATGCCATTATAAGCACCGATTGTGAAAGGTTTATCGAAGAAGAAGTATTGCCTGTTGGGATGGTAATTAAAAAGTGGCATCTTTCTGTTTCTTTGTTTGAAAGACCTGAATTTTCTCTTCCAAAGATGACGGATACTTTATTTTTTGAAGCTCTTTCTCTTATTTTTTGAATTCCTTCTTCAAATTCATAGAATAGGCCTCTTTTTTTACCTCTTCTTCTTGTAAGTCCTACAACAAGTGAGGATTCAGCTATTGCTTCTTCTAACGTGTCAAAGCTCTTTGCATTTTGAAGGATATATGCTCCCTTCATAGCAAATGTTTTGGCTTCTTCATCTAAATGCAGGTTTGAATTTACCAAGACGAGATTTTTAAATCCCATATTATGAAGTGCTCGTGCAGAGGCACCTACATTACCGCCCTTTTTTGGTTCGATTAGAACAAAAGAGATATTTTTTTTGAAAGACATTTCTTTTACACAGGTTTGCTTCTCATTTCTTTAATAGATGTTTTTGGATACCAAGTTGATTTTGAGCCGGGTCCGAGTCGTTCAATAATTACATCCAAAAGATATGGTTCGCCTCTTTTTATTGCGCTTTTTGCTCTTTCAAGGGCGGGCTTTATCTGATCTGCGCTTTCTATTTTTTCTCCTTCAACACCGAAACTCTTTGCATAATCTGAGTATTCGACATCAGGATTTCCAAGATAACAGGCAATATCTTTTCCCATCTGTCCCTGTTTTCTGCCCATAGAAAACATTCTGCTTCTTGGGCCATCATAACTTCTATTGTTGTAGATTACTGTTAGAAGAGGCACTTCATATCTTGCACTGCTCCATAGAGCAGAGCAACCACAGAACATAAATCCGCCATCACCGATAAGAGATACAACCTGCCTATCTGGTTCGGCTATCTTAACACCAACAGCGGCACCATGTCCCCACCCAAGAGCTGAGCCCATTGTCCAACCTATGCATTTTCTTCCATCGGGAGAAAAGTCGATTAAATCTGTTGAACCTCTTGGATTTTCAACTTCGGGTACGATGATTGCATCGTCATCGAGATAATCCTTCAATTCAGAAGTGAATCTTTCCCATGAAAGAGGAGAATTATTCCATCTTTTTTTGATACGATCTTCTTTCATTTTTATCAGGCGCTTTTTGAATGCTAATATCTTTGATTCTCGTGATTTTTTGATTTTTTCTATTCTTTCGTTAGGAAGCTGAGATTTAACAGCATCGATAATTGCCCTAATTATCTTTTTGACATTCCCTGCAATACCAACATCTACAGGTTTGATGCGTGCTATGTCTGATGTGTCCATTCTTGCATGAATTATCTTTGCTCCTTCAGGCAAAGGTCCCGGTATTCCTAATGCCATCATACTCATATCAGGCATTTGCGTCCCAAAATTGATGAATAAGTCTATGGAATAATCGTAAGTAAACCCTGCAAAATATTTTCCATGAAAGAGATTATGGGCAGTTGGAAAATCTTTGTAAACGCTTGCACCTTGTGTTACTGGGATATTCAGTAATTCTGCAAGCTCCACAAGGTCTTTGACAGCGCCAGCCCGCGTTACCTCATGTCCTACATGGATCAATGGAGCTTTCGATTCGATTATCATCTTTGCCGCCCTTTCGATTTCATCAGAATCAGGTTCTATATTCAGAGAAAACTCATAATAATCATGAAAGGGTATTTCTGCTGAAATTTTGTCTCTCTTCATTACATCTGTTGGCACCATAAGATAAGTTGGGCCGCCGGGAGGTATCATTGAAAGCTGAAAAGCTCTCTTTACTAATTCTGGTATTCTTTCAGGCCACTTTGCCATCCAGCGCCATTTTGTAAATTGTTCAACTGTTTCAAGCCAATCATCGACATCTTCAAAACCGTTTCTTCCGGCATATCTGGTGTCCGGGCCATCAGTAATCACAACAATGGACGATTGGTCTTTCCATGCATTGTAAAGGTTGTTTGAAGCATGAGGGAGCCCAATGCGCGCCATATTTACAAATCCAGTTTTACCAGTTGCAAGATGGTATCCTTCTGCCATTGAAACTGCTTGGCCTTCTTCCGTGCTTAATATGAAGCGTGGTTTTTTCCTTTCTACTAAGGCATCATAGAATGGATAAAGCCCTGTGCCATTTGCCCCAAATATATATTCAACTCCTGCAGCAGATACTGTTTCTACAATTAATTCACCACCTGTGCCGGTAAAATTTTTTGTTTTTGCCTTTGTAATAGGGGTAGTACTAATTGCCTGCGCTAAAGATTTGCTCCCATTTAAACTTAATCCTGCTGCAACAAGGGCTTGAATAAAACTTCTTCTCGTAATACTTCCATCGATATATTCTTTTATTATTTCCCTCATTTTGCCCCCTCCATTCAGAAATGATATTGTGCAGCTGCAATTTAAGAATTATAGATGGTGATATCTGATGTTATCAGGTTAAAATACATTTTGAAAAAATTTTAAAAGTGGATTTTGTACGCAATAATGTAATAATTTTTCTTTTCAGTTATGAAG
>RFHX01000126.1 GCA_003695725.1 Candidatus Schekmanbacteria bacterium | reverse complement strand
CATTAGTACTTATCTTTATTGGATTAGGCTATATTTTTACATCTAAAATTATAGCAAAATCATTTTATGAAATTCTTGTAAAGTTTATTGAAAAAGAGAATGCCGAGAAAATAATTCAAATAATTATGATTCTTATTGGAGTGGGAATTATATTTTATGGGATATTGGCATTTATAAAAGGACCGGAGATGTTCTTTTAGAAGAAAAAGGGGAGGGAAAAGGGGTCGGGTCTGCTTTTTCCCCTTTTTTAAAGCAGTCCAGTTTCCTCTTCAAGACCGCACATAAGATTCATATTCTGGACTGCCTGTCCGGAGGCGCCCTTGAAAAGATTGTCGATTGCTGAGATTACAATTAATTTCCCCGTGTGATTGTCTATTGCGGCACTGATTTCACAAAAATTGGTACCTTCCACATTCTTTGTTGAAGGGAATTTTCCGGGAGGACAAACTCTGACAAAGGCATCATTTATATAAAACTCTTTGTATATCTCCAATAATTCTTTTAGAGATATTTTATTCTTCATATCGATGAAAATAGTTGAAAGTATCCCCCTGTCAATTGGCACAAGATGAGGTATAAAAGTGACTTTTACAGTTGATTCTTTTATATCAGAAAGCACCTGTTCGATTTCGGGAGTATGCCTGTGCTCTGTCACCTTATAGGGAAAAATATTTCTATAGCTGTCCATAAATAGATTCATTCCCGGTTTTGGATTCCTTCCTGCACCTGATACGCCAGATGATGAAGCAATACATATTCCATCGCTGTCTGCAACATTTACTTTCAGAAGAGGAGCGCAGGCGAGAATTATGCTTGTGGGATAACAGCCCGGATTTGCAACAATTGAAGCTTTCTTGATTTTATCCCTGTATAATTCAGGTAATCCATAAACCGCTTTTTTGAGAAGCCTTTTGTCCTTGTGGGCAAAGCCGTACCATTTTTTGTGGACTGTTGCATTCTTTATCCTGAAGTCCGCACTCAAATCGATTACCTTGATGCCATTTTTCACAAATTTGCCTGCCGCCTTATGCGCATAGCCATTGTCCTTTGCCATAAAGACGACATCACATTTTTTTATTATCACCTCTTCATCGAGTTTTTTTAGCTTTAAATCAGTTAATCCTAAAAGGGAAGGGTGGACATCTGAAACTTTAACGCCATTTAAATGCTCTGATTCAAGAAATACGATTTCAGTATGAGGATGCTTGAGAAGTATCTTTATAAGGACTTCCGATGTAAGACTCGAAGCTCCCAAAATTGCTATTTTAATCATTTCTTTTTTTCCTTTTTAACTAAAATGATTTTTCATTTTTATCTTTGGAATATTATTGATAATCTCTGCCGCGTCAAGGAGAATAATACCGTAAAAAACTATTGTAAGAAAGTTTAAATGTCATCTTTGGAAAAATCGTTTTATTTAGAAGGAGAAAGTAAAAAGAAAAGATTTCCCAAGAATTGTTCACAGAGCATTCTTTTCTAATTTTAATTGATATAATGCATATACTGTCTCATTTCCTACACTAAAAATTTCACAAAAGGGGCATTTCTTTTTTACCAAATAAAATAATCTAATAAATACAACAGGTTAGTTGATGTAGGTAATACAAGAAGGATTGGCATATTTTTTGCAATGATAATCACAAAAAAAGTGGAACCAAAGAAGAATCAAAATGTCTTATATTGAAAAATTAAAAAAGAAGAGAGGTTTTAAAATTATGAAAAGGATAATTTTTTTCATATTACTTTTTTCATTCCTTTGCCTTATTATTCCGCTAACTGTACCTGCTGAAGAAGCAAAAGGTTCAGAAATTTTGCAAATTGACGCCCTCATTGAAGAGGCGCTTGAAAAGAATCCCGAAATAAAGGCATTCGAAAAGCGTTGGAATGCATTCAAGGAAATTCCCCCGCAAGCAGGAAGTCTCGATGACCCAAAATTAACTCTTGGAATTTCTGCCCTCCCTGTTGACACATTTCGCTTCGGTGACTGGGATATGACACAAAAAACAATATCCCTTTCACAAAAATTTCCATATCCGGGGAAACTAAAACTACGCTCTGAAATAGCTGAGCATCAAGCAGAAGCAACAGGTCTTGAATATGAAGACAAAAAAATTCAGATAATGAGTGCTGTAAAGGAAGCGTATTATGAAATCTTCTTTATAGACCGCTCTATTGAAATCACTGAAAAGAATAAAAAATTATTAGAACAGTTAGTAGAAATTGCCCAAGTCAAATATTCAGTAGGAAATGGCTTACAACAGGATGTTTTGCTGGCACAAGTTGAGCTTTCAAAAATCATCGAGGATCTCATTACGCTCAAGCAAAAGAGAAAAGCTGCAGAAAGCCGCTTAAACACTCTTTTATATAGAGACCCGCGCGCTCCTCTGGGAAAAACCATCGATGTGAAAAAAACAGAATTCAACCATACCCTTGAAGAATTGATGTCAAGAGCAGTTGAAAAAAGGCCGCAATTGGCCTCATTGAAGGCGCTAATAGAGAGCGCTGAAGCCTCATACAAATTGGCAAAGAAGGAATATTATCCTGACTTCAACATAGGACTTTCATATGGACAAAGGGAAGGAGGAAGAAATAAAAAAGGGATAGCCATCGACCGCCCTGATTTCGTATCCGGATTTGTTACTATAAACATTCCTCTCTATTTTAGGACAAAGCAGGATAAAAAGGTTGCGCAGACAATAGCTCAGAAAAGCTTTGCTGAGGAAAGATTCGAGTCTCTGAAAAACGAAATCTATTACCAGTTAAAAAGTTTAGTGGCAGATGAGCAAAAGGGGGAAAAACTTATAAAATTGTATGAAGATGGAATTCTACCACAAGCTAAACAATCACTTGATTCCTCCATATCTGGATATCAAGTTGACAAGGTAGATTTTCTAACAATGCTTCAAAATTGGATCACTCTTTTCAAGTATGAGAATGAATACTACAAGGTGCTAAGCGACTATGAGAAAACCCTTGCAAAGATCGAAAGAGTAGTGGGTGAAAGATTGTTTTAACAGCAAAAAATAAAGAGAGAGGTTTAAAAATGTCAAAAAGAGGAAATATTTTTGGAATTATAATAACTGCACTAATCATCATTTCTTTGATTGCAGTCGGAATTATCTACAAAGACAAGCTCTTCAAGAGCAATATACAGACTGCAACATCAGATAAGAAAGAGGGGACAGTCAAAACAACTGAGGCGAAAGAAGACGAGGGGAAGGGCAAAAGAAAGATTCTATATTGGCGCGCCCCTATGGACCCAACATACATTTCCGATAAGCCCGGAAAATCACCTATGGGGATGGATTTAATACCTGTTTATGAAGGAGAAGAGCCTGAAGCTGCTGGAATCAAAATCGACCCTGTGACTGTTCAAAACATAGGTGTGAAAACGGAAAGAGCAAAGAAAATTAGACTCAGAAAGGAAATACGCACAATAGGCAGAGTTGACTATGATGAAAGAAAAATTACTGATGTCACAACAAAGATTGAAGGCTGGATTGAAAAACTCTATGTTGATTTTACAGGCCAAGAAGTAAAAAAGGGACAACCTTTAATCGAGATATACAGTCCTGAATTGGTATCTACCCAAGAAGAATATCTTCTTGCTTTAAAATACAAAAAAAACCTTCAAAACAACCCTTTTTCGGAAATAGCTAAAGGTGCTGAATCGTTGCTTGCTTCGACTAGGAAACGGCTCGAATTATGGGATATCAGCGATGCGCAGATAAAAGAACTTGAGCAGACCGGACAAGTTCAAAAGCGAATGGTCATTAACGCCCTTTCCCGGGGCATTGTAATAGATAAAATGGCGCTGGAGGGGATGTATGTTAAAAACGGGATGAGTCTCTACCGCCTTGCAGATATTTCAACTGTGTGGGTTTATGCAGACATTTACGAGTACGAACTTCCATTCATTAAAAAAGGACAAAAGGCAACTATGACTTTAAGTTATCTTCCGGGAAAGAAATTTACTGGAAGAGTAACCTATATCTATCCCTATCTGGAAGAGAAGACGAGGACAGTAAAGGTGCGTCTTGAGTTTCCAAATCCGCAATGGGAATTGAAGCCCGGTATGTACGCAGATGTTGTAATAGAATCTGACCTTGGCAGGGAAGGGGTAGTAGTGCCCTCATACGCAGTTATCAGGTCAGGAAAGAGAAATATAGTAGTACTCAATAAGGGAAATGGATTATTCGAGCCGAGAGAAGTCACATTAGGTGTCGAAGCAGCTGATGGATACATCGAAATTGCGGAAGGAGTGAAGGAAGGCGAAGAGATTGTTACATCATCTCACTTTCTTATTGATTCAGAAAGCAATCTTCAGGAGGCAATTCAAAAGATGCTTGAAACCAAGAAGGACAATAGAATGGATATAGAGCACAGTGATATGGATATGTCAGATATGACAATGGATGATGAAGATATGGATATGAATGAAATGAATATGGAATAAACTGCTAATAAATTTGAGAGGCAAAAAATGTTAGAAAAGATAATAGAAGCATCGATTAGAAATAAACTCTTGATCATTCTTGCAACTCTATTTTTTATCGGTTGGGGCATTTATGCAATGCTCAATACTCCACTCGATGCCATACCTGATTTGAGTGATGTGCAGGTAATAATCTATACTGAATATCCCGGACAAGCCCCGCAAGTTGTTGAAGACCAAGTTACATATCCTTTGACAACGACTATGTTGTCTGTGCCATTTGCAAAAGTTGTCAGAGGGTATTCATTCTTCGGCTATTCCTTTGTTTACATCATTTTTGAAGACGGCACTGATATGTATTGGGCAAGAAGCAGAGTTCTCGAATATCTCAGTTTCGTTTCATCAAAACTCCCAGAAGGTGTAACTCCTACTCTAGGCCCCGATGCAACAGGAGTTGGTTGGGCTTTTGAATATACTGTAGAAGGTGAAGGCTATGACTTGAGCGAACTTAGGAGCATACAGGATTGGTATATAAGATATGAACTTGCAAGTGTGCCGGGAGTTTCAGAAGTTGCAAGCATCGGTGGATTTGTAAAGCAGTATCAGGTTACTGTAGATCCCAACAAACTACTTGCCTACAACATTCCTCTCAGCAAAGTTAAAAAAGCTATTCAAAGAAGCAACAATGATGTAGGCGGAAGAGTTATCGAAATGGCAGAAACAGAATTTATGGTCAGGGGACTTGGTTATATCAAATCTGTCGAAGACATTGAAAATATCGCTGTTGGCGTAGATAAATGGGGGACTCCTATACTTATAAAGGATATAGCTGAAGTGAATTTGGGTCCGGAATTGAGGCGCGGCATTGCTGAGAAAAACGGAATAGGGGAGGTTGTAGGTGGAATAGTCGTAATGAGATATGGAGAAAATGCTCTTGCCGTCATTGACAGGGTTAAAAAGAAAATCGATGAGATAAAAGTAGGGTTGCCCCCTGGCGTTGAAATTAAAGTTGCTTATGATAGGTCTGCCCTTATTAGACGCGCAATTGATTTCTTAAAGGAAAAACTCATAGAGGAAAGTTTGATAGTTGCTCTTGTATGTATAGTCTTTCTACTTCACCTAAGAAGTGCTTTCGTAGCTATTTTCACTCTTCCCGTGGGAATATTGATTGCATTCATAGTAATGTATTATCAAGGAATAAATGCAAATATTATGTCTCTTGGAGGTATCGCAATAGCAATTGGTGCAATGGTAGATGCAGCCATAGTTATGATTGAAAATGCCCATAAGCATATTGAACGAGACAAAGGCAAAAAAGACCATTGGCAAATTATATCTGATTCATCTAAGGAAGTGGGGCCTGCACTCTTTTATTCACTCCTTATCATAACACTTTCATTTCTTCCTGTTTTCACCCTTCAGGCACAAGAGGGGAGACTATTCAAGCCCCTCGCTTTTACAAAAACTTACTCTATGGCGGCTGCTGCTTTATTGGCTATAACGATTGTGCCTGTACTGATGGGATTTCTCATAAGAGGGAAAATAATGCCGGAAGCTAAAAATCCTCTTAACCGATTCCTGATTTGGATTTATAAACCTGTTATTAAAGTTGTTCTTCGCTTCAAGAAGACTACTATATTTCTGGCAATTTTAATTCTCATTGTAACATTCTTCCCGCTAAAAAAAATTGGGTCTGAATTTATGCCTCCTTTATATGAAGGCGACCTCCTCTATATGCCGACGACACTGCCGGGAATTTCGATAACAAAAGCGCGTGAGATACTTCAGCAGACAGACAAGATAATCAAAAGCTTTCCTGAGGTGCATCATGTATTCGGAAAAATCGGAAGAGCAGAAACCGCTACTGACCCTGCGCCTCTTAGTATGATTGAAACGACTATAATGCTAAAACCGGAATCGGAGTGGCGTCCCGGAATGACTCCTGAAAAACTGATCGATGAGATGGACAAAGCTATAAAATTTCCGGGGGTGACCAATGCGTGGACAATGCCAATCAAGACAAGGGTTGATATGTTGAGTACAGGAATAAAAACACCTGTTGGAATCAAAGTTGTAGGCAATGACCTTAATACATTGCAAAAGATAGGAGAAGAAATCGAAGCTGTAATAAGAAATGTACCAGGGACTTTGAGTGTATATTCGGAAAGGGTTGTAGGAGGAAATTATTTTGACTTTGAAATAAAAAGGAGAGAAGCGGCAAGATATGGACTCACTGTCGGTGATGTGCAGGATATAATATTGTCAGCTATTGGCGGAATGAATGTTACAACAACTGTTGAAGGATTAGAAAGATATCCTGTCAATCTACGGTATGGACGAGAATTGCGAAGCGATATTGAATCATTGAAAAGAGTTCTTATTCCTACGCCGCGCGGAGAGCAAATTCCAATAACACAAGTTGCAGATATCAGCATCAAGAAGGGTCCTCCAAGCATCAAGAGTGAAAATGCCCGTCTTAATGCTTGGATTTATATCGATATTAAAGATATAGATGTGGGGACATATGTCCAAAGAGCGCAGAAGGCGGTTGCAGAAAATATAAAATTTCCTGCAGGTTACCATATCGTATGGAGCGGACAATATGAATATATGCAGAGGGCAAAAGAAAGGTTGAAAATCGTCATTCCTGTAACCCTTGCGATAATTTTTCTCCTTCTTTATCTAAATTTCGGTAATGTTACTGAAGCTATCATCGTTATGCTTTCACTTCCTTTCGCAATAACAGGAGGCATATGGCTGATGTATTTTCTTAACTACAATATGTCTGTTGCCGTAGGTGTAGGCTTCATTGCACTTGCAGGAGTTGCAGCAGAAACCGGAGTCGTGATGATTATCTACCTTGACCATGCCTATAAAGAAATTCTGGAAGAGAAGGGAAAAATGGGAATGAAAGACCTTTACGATGCAATCATAATAGGCGCTGTAGATAGAGTACGCCCCAAAATGATGACAGTAACTGCCATTATGGCAGGACTTCTGCCTATTTTATGGGGTCATGGAGCAGGTTCGCAGGTTATGAAGCGCATTGCGGCACCAATGGTAGGCGGTATGATTTCATCTACTATTCTTACCCTCATAGTAATTCCTGTAATATATGAAATAGTGAAAGGATGGAAAATTAAAAGAGCAGAAAAGAAAATAGATTTTGTTCAAGATTAAAAAAAGGAGAATTGATTATGAAAAGAATATTTTTAGCCTTGGTATTATTTGCGCTGTTTGCGGGGGTGTCTTTTGCTGAAAAGCCGATGAAGATGGATATGAAGAAGGATATGAAAATAAATATGCCTGCAATGAAAAAAATCGAAGTCGATGGATATACAGTTGAATACAATTTGATGACTATGATGGAGCATCATCAGATGATGCAAAAGATGAAGATGGATATAAGCAAGATGGAAATGGATATGAAAGCGTCGCATCATCTTTCTCTCAAGATTAGCGATTCCAAGAGTAAGAAGGAAATAAAAGATGCAGTTGTGAAATTAAAAGCAATTGCACCTGATAAAACATCTCAAGAATTATGGGTAAAGTGGAATGATATGATGAAGCATTATGGTTGTGATTTAAGAATAAGTGATAGAGGGAAATATGGGATCATCATATTATTCAAAACAGCTGATGAGAAAAAGCATATTGTTAAATTTTGGGAAGACATAAAATAAAAGATTTCATATTTCTATTGCTT
>RFHX01000125.1 GCA_003695725.1 Candidatus Schekmanbacteria bacterium | reverse complement strand
TTCTTTGGCAGAAAATAGTTCTTTGAATTCTTCGATGAGTAAAATTTTTTAAGATAAAAAATTAATACCTTCCCTGATTGTGACGAAATAGAAATCATCTTTTTCCAACTATAAATGGTGCGGATATATGCAGAATGAAGCCAAGACTTTGAAGGAGATTCCATTATTTTCCTATATGGGAAAAAGGGGGAAGATTATTATTCTTTCTTTACTTGTAATTACATTGATTACATTAATTGTAATGACATTTAATGCCTACAAGGACAATGAGCGAATTGTATATCTCAAGGATATTGTTTTAGTGCTTTTGCTCGTTTCAGCACTTTCATTTATTCAATATTATTTCTTTCAAAATATAATCAAGCCAATAAAGAATTTACATAATAACTTAAAAAAAGTTAATTCTTTTGAAAATCGGGTTACCTCTACTGCCAATACCTCCAGTGGTGAGGAAATAGACATTCTCGTTGAGCGCATTAATGAAGCTCTATCAACTTTCAACGAAACAAAAACTAAGCTTGTAGGGGATAAAAAGGAGCTTGAAACGGCTTTAACTTTGATGAAATATGAGAGGAAAAAACTTCAGTCTGTCCTCGATTGTCTGCCTGAAGCCTTGATTGTAACGAATTTGTCAGGAAATATTCTCTATATCAACAGTTATGCTGAGAGCCTTTTTCGTATTTCGAGAAAGGATAACTGCGGCAAGAATATTGTCGATGTATTGGAAAAATATGATGGAGTAGTAAATTTTTTAAAGGAAAAAAGAAATTCTGAAAAGAGAGAAATCAAGTATGACATCTTTTTGTCTGATAATGGGCTTAAGAATGAGCGAGTCTTCAAAGCTGTATATGAAACTGTCAGGAATGATAATAACAAAGCCTTAGGTAAAGCTTTGATTTTAATAGATAATACTCAACAAGCAATGGCTGATCAGATGAGAAATGATTTTGTATCGAGTGTTTCCCATGAATTAAGGACACCATTGACATCGATCAAAGCAAAAGCAGAGATGATACTTGACGATGAAGTTGAAGACAAGGATATGAGGATTGAATTTTTAAACAGTATAATCGATGAGGTTGATAGACTGGGTGATTTGATAAACAACCTTCTAAATATTTCCAAAATAGAAGTTGGAAGTACGGTAATTGAAAAGTCTCAAGTTAAACTTAAAAAGCTTTTAGAGGATGCCTATTTGATGATTGAGCCACAAGCGGCTAAGAAAGGGATTAAACTCTATAAGGACATTCCCGAAAAGCTATCAGCATCTGTTGAGTTAGACAAGCGTCTTATTCAGATGGCAATCAATAATATTGCCGGTAATGCAATAAAATATACGCAAAGGGGAGGCTCAATTTTTATTGAAGGTGAAGAAAATGAAAACAATGTAGTAATCACAATAAGAGACACAGGTATAGGCATTGCCGAGGAAGATTTACCTCACATATTTGAGAAATTTTATCGTTCAAACCGCAAGGAAGTACGAGCCTGTACAGGACATGGCTTGGGATTGTCAGTAGTAAAGCAGATAGTATATCTTCATGGAGGCGAAATTTTTGTGGAAAGTAAAATAGGCGAAGGAAGCTCATTTAAAATTACCTTACCTAAGGTACGGGGAGAAAGTTTTATTAAAAGGAAAAAAATATGAAACAAAAAAAGCTTTTGATTGCTGATGATGAGGTATCCATATTGAATGTCCTTGAACTAAAGTTTAAAAAGAGCGGCTTTTCAGTAATTACAGCTCAGAATGGCAGAGAAGCTTTAGAGTTGATTAAGAAAGAAAAACCAAATGTTGTAATAACTGACAATAAGATGCCTGAAATGACAGGATTTGAACTATGTAGAGAATGTAAAGAGATTAAGAAAGAAAGAGATTTTCTTCTTATAATGCTTTCTTCTTATGCTTCTCTCACATCTATGTCTGAGAAGAAAGAAATTGAATCAATAAAGGACACTATCTTCGTTCCTAAACCATTCAGTCCTCGTTATCTTCTGTCGGTTGTAATGGACTATTTTTCAGATGAAAAAAAGATAGAAGGTTCTCAAATTTGAGAATGATATATGCCTGAAATTAGAGATTTTTTCAAAAAGAGTTATGTTTTATCCAAAATCGATATCTTATGTAAAAATATTTTTTCTTTTGCAGACCTCCATATAATCCTCTTGGACAACAACGGAGAATTCCTTCTTGATAAGTTTCCCAAATCCTTCGAAGAGAAAAAAATAGATGACTTCTCGGCAAAAAGCATCAAATGTAAAATTCAGCATCTTGCAAAGGAAGTTTTGGTAAAAAATAAAAAAAGATTTTTTTATTTTAAAAGTGAAACTTCAGCAAATATCTATCTGACATCCTTTGAAAGTTTAAAAGGGAGCAAAATAGGGGTTTTTTGTGCACTGAAGTTTGGCAAAAAATCATCTCTGGAGGAAAGGAAAAGAATTTTTGCATTTGTGCAGACAATGTCCAACTTGATAGCTGAGAATATATATCAGAATTATGAAGTCCAAAACCTTACAGAAGACCTTTCCCTCAAATTTGAAGAACTTTCCTTAATATATGATATTGCAGACAATATTGATATGAACAATTCAAAAGATGAATCAATTGAATACATAGTCAGGAAATCAATCGAACTAATAAATCCGCATTTTGTTGTTTGGAATACAAAGGGAGTTGAGAATCAAGTCATCTATTTGAATAATCCATTGGCGCATATTGAAGAAATTATAAAAGAAACAAAGTTAAAAAAGATATGCAAAGAAATTGATAAAATGAGAGGTGATAAATCTCTACCTTTAATAATCAACCAATTAGGCAAATATAGTAATTTAAGGGGTTTTTCTTCTGAAGATATGAATGTGTTGGTCATTCCCATTATGAGCGGTACGAAAAATTTTGGCACATTGAATTTCTTCAAAAAGAGCTCAGAAGATTTTTTTCTAAATGACCATCTGAAACTTCTGGAAACAATTGCAAAGAGTATGGCAAATGTAATTAAGAATGGAGAGCTCTATCAACAAATACAAAATTTATTATTTAACATTATTCGAATGCTTTTGAATATAATTGAAAGTAAAGATGATTATACTGAAGGGCATTCAAAAAGAGTTTATGAAATATCGATTCATATTGGCAAAGCAATGAATCTTGGAAAAGATGCAATGTTTGACCTCAAGTGGGCATCGATTATTCATGATCTTGGAAAAATCAATATTCCAAGCGAAATTGTAAAAAAACCGGGAAAGTTAACAAAAGAGGAATATGAGATAATCAAAACACACCCCATAGTTGGTGCCAACCTTATATCACATATTGTTGAATTTAAAAATGTAGCTAAAGGAATACTTCATCACCATGAAAGGATAGACGGGAAAGGATATCCTAATGGACTCAAAGGAGAAGAGATTCCTTTGATATCAAGAATAATTGCTGTTGCTGATACCTTTGATGCTCTTAATAGCGATCGGCCTTATAGAAAAAGATTGTCCCTTAATGAAATACTTGAAGAAATAAAAAGATCATCGGGGTCTCAACTTGACTCGCATATAGTCGATATTTTTTTCAAGAATTTGAACAATGTGCTTAGTGGAATCAATAGAAAAGAATTGAAATTCAGCGATGTGCACTAACTTCTTACTTTAACTGGATAATGTAAATTTATGGCGGAAATTAAAAATGTAATCAAGAAAAGTATTCATGGCCAATATCTTATTCTCTGGATAGATGAGGCTATAGCAAATGAAGTTGTTGAAAGTTTGAGACAAGCAGTTATGAATGCTTTTGATGAAGGTTATGACAAAATTGTTCTTGAAATGAATTCTGTTAATTTCATTGAAAGCAAAGGTCTGGAAGTGATTCTTGATTTGATTGAAGAGAGCCAAAAAAGAGGAGCTGCACTCAAGATAGCAAATCCTAGTCATATCTGTGAAGATATTTTTCGTACAACAAGGTTGGCTACTCAGCTTGATATTTATTCTGATATAGAAAGTGCAAAACGGAGTTTCATATGAAGCCAAAAAGGAAAGAATCGATGCTGGGTGATATGCTTGTATCACAGGGTATCATCTCTCCTGACCAACTTAATCAGGCGCTTGCAAAACAAAGACAAAGCGGACTACGGCTTGGCCAGATACTGGTAGATATGAATTTTATAACGAATGAGCGTCTAACGGAGATTTTAAGCGAGCAGTCAGGGATTCCTCATGTATGGCTGAGAACAGGGCTTATAGACCCAAAAATTGTAAATATTGTCCCTAAAGAAAAGGCGATGCTTTATCAAGTTATTCCAATGTTCAAGGTGCGAAACGAATTGACTCTTGCAATGACTGACCCCTATGCCGTTTATGTGATTGAGGATATTGAAAAAACGACAAACTGCAAAGTTCTCCCCGTCCTTTGCCGTGTTTCAGACATACAGAATTTTATTGAAGAATATTACTCAGATAATGTTTCAAAAGAACACTTCCTTGATTCATTGGAAGAGATCGATGTTCAAGTTGTTGAAGAAGGTGATGATAAGGAGAAAGAGGAGCTTAGGGAGCTTGCCGAAGGAAGTCCTGTAATAAATTTAGTTAACCTCATCATAATGAATGCCATTCGCGATGGAGCAAGTGATATTCATATTGAGCCGGATATTGATAAATTTAGAGTACGATACAGAATTGATGGTATTATGCATGAAGTTATGAGCAGTAAAAAGGAGATTCTTCCAGCTATAATTTCAAGAGTAAAAGTTATGGCTAAACTTGACATTGCTGAGAGAAGACTGCCTCAGGAGGGACGTATACATATCTTATCAGATGGCAAGGATGTGGATCTAAGAGTTTCTTCAATGCCTACGATAAGCGGTGAGGCAATTGTTATGAGAATTCTTGATAAAAACAGTATTGAATTTAATTTAGATAAATTGGGATTCCCTCTTGAAGTTGGCACGGCTTTCAAAAATATGTTGAAGCGCAGCAACGGGCTTATTCTTGTAACAGGACCAACAGGAAGCGGGAAAACTACAACATTATATGCCGCCATAAACCATCTTCTTACTCTTGAAAAGAACTTTATTACAATTGAGGACCCAGTGGAGTTCCAATTTGAAATAGTGAACCAGATTCAAGTGAATGAAAAAATAGGATTGACATTTGCAAAGATATTAAAATCTGTCCTTCGCCTCGATCCTGATATTATTATGGTTGGAGAAATTAGGGACAGGGAGACAGCTGAAGTAGCTATTCAAGCGGCTTTAACAGGACATCTCGTTATATCTACTTTACACACCAATGACAGCTGTGGTGCGATTACAAGACTTCTTGAGATGGATATTGAACCATATCTTGTCGCATCGGCTGTTATTGGCTCTGTTGCCCAGCGGCTTGTGAGAAAGGTTTGTCCAAGCTGCAAGACAACATATATCCCCTCTAAAGCATTGCTCGACAGAATTGGATGGGATAATACCGAGCATGCAACCTTGGTAAAAGGCAAAGGATGTCCTGAATGTTTTGATTCAGGTTTTAAGGGAAGGATAGGAATATATGAGCTTTTTGAAGTCTCTGAGGAGGCAAGAGCTTTGATTGCAAGAAATCCAACAATTGACGAATTGATTGCTTTAAGAAAGAAATCGGGATTTAAAAGTCTTAGAGAAGAAGGTTTAAGATTGATAAGAGAGCGCATTACCTCTTTGGAGGAGGTAACTAGGGTAATTTATGCGGAAGAGGACGAAACAGTTTTAAAAAGAGCAAGTTAAAAATTAGATAAGACAATGAAAACAGAAGAAAATATATTATCACTTCCGGCGTTAAAGGTTTTTTTTGAAAAGGTATTGAATACGGACTTCAAACGGAAAAAGGTAACCTTAAAGGAGCTTATCTTATTTACAAATCAACTTCACCTGATGCTTGAGATGGATAGCGGACTTGTGCCTTCACTTAAAGCAATTTCAGAGGAAATGGAAAATGAAGAATTGAAAAAAACATTGAAGGAAATCATATCAGATGTTGAAGAAGGACAGCGGCTTTCCAGCGCAATGAAAAAACATCCCTCCTGTTTTTCTCCTTTGTTTGTCAGTATGATAAAAGTTGGTGAAAGCGGAGGCGTTTTAAATGAAATGCTAAAGCGGCTTGCAGCTTTTCAAGAAAGCTGGGAGAAGATGGTTTCGAATTTAAAATCAGCCACAACATATCCCTTTATTCTTCTCCTTTTTTGCTTCGGTGTTGTTATATTTGTTTTATCCTTTGTGTTGCCAAGATTCGTGAAAATTTTCCAAGGCAATGAAGACCTTCTTCCAACACCTACGAAAATACTTCTTGAACTGTCATATTTGCTGAATAATTATTGGTTTTTTATTCTCACATTTCTATTGATACTTCTTTGTGCAGGCTATTATCTTCTTCAAAAGGATGAATTCAGGTCATATATCGATTCTTTGAAGCTTCAATTTCCCATTGTAGGACGATTATTTACGAATGTTTATATAGCACGAATGATGAGATTGATGGGTGTATTGCTCGATGCCGGCATTCCTCTTCTTGAGACTATAGAGGTTACAAAAAGCACAATGGACAATAAACCCTTTTATGACTTTATGAATGAAATGGAAGATAATGTCAAAAATGGAAAAAAATTGTCCCTCTCTTATGAAAATTCTAAACTTATGCCTCCTTCTGTCCGACAAATGGTTGTAGTTGGTGAAGAATCTGGCGCTCTGGGAAAAGTTATGTCAAGGATGGCTGACTTTTATGACGAAGAAACCGAAAGGACAATTAAAAGGATAACGACTTTGATTGAACCGACATTAATAGTTTTAATGGGCGCTATTGTGGGATTTATAGCAGTATCGATTATACTTCCCATATTTAAGATGTCTTCCACAATAGGAAGATGAAATCATCAAGAAAACTAATTACAAGGAGGTAGAAAGTATGATACAACATCTGAAAAGAAAAGAAGGATTTACCCTGATTGAGCTTCTGCTTGTGGTAATCGTCCTTGGAATCTTGGCTGCTCTTGCAATTCCTCAATTTACAGATGCATCGAAGGATGCAAGAGAATCAACTTTGAAAGGCGACTTAGCCACAATCAGAGGGGCAATCGAGCGTTATTATCATGAGCATAACAGCACTTATCCGGGTGCCGTTGAACATACCACAGGAAGCGGAGCCCCTGCAGATCCTGAAGCATCTTTTGTTGCTCAGCTTACTTTATATTCTGATAAAAATGGGAAAACATCGCCTACTCTTGATAGAGCAAATTATCCTTATGGACCTTATCTTAGAGATAGAATTCCTGAGAATCAGCTTGCTGAATCGACCGCTTCAGCTGCTAAAGATGGGGTTAATGTAACAACTTCTGCTTCGGCGATTTCCGCTGATGCAAATCCTACAAAAGGGTGGAAATATAGTTCAGTGACAGGACAATTTATTGCCAACAGTTCGGGCTACGATACTTGGTAAAAGATATGCCAAAAAGAGGGGCTTTCAAAAAAGTCCCTCTTTTTTTTTTGCCCTTTGTTCTATGATGTTAAATGAAAGTGAAATATACTCTTTGTTGATATCCAAATTTTCCAGAAATCATATTCCTTAAAATGCAGAAAATCTTTAACGATAACTCATTGATTTTTCATCTTTTTGCATTGGAAAATCTTAAATGGCACAGAGAGATAGAAAGATTAAAGGGTTTACATTAATTGAAATAATTCTTGTAATTACGATTATTGCCATCATTGTAGGAGCAGGCATTGCTTTTTTAGATGATTCTTCGACCAACTTTTCTTTAGATTCAGCTGCAAGGAGGATTGCATCAGATATCAATTATGCAAGAAGCTATGCATTAAAAACAGGCAAAATAGTTAATGTTGTTTTTGATTCTGCGAACAACAGATATTCACTTGAGCAAGAGGGCGCTTATATAAAACATCCTCTCCGAAAAGATGATTTTCTTATTACATTTACTGATAAATTTAATCTTGAAGATGTCGATTTATATCAAGTTGTAATTAACGGAGGTGGAAACTCTTTAAATTTCAATCCTGATGGTACAGTAAATGGAGGCATTATTGAAATTCGATATGGCGGAAAAAAGAAAGTAATCATTATCGATGTTTCAACGGGCAATATAAAAATTCAGTAATCTTTTTTGAATTGAGATTATGAAAAAAAAAAGCGGTTTTACCCTTCTTGAATCACTTCTTTCCATTACTATACTTGCCATTGTTGCTTTATCCATATCTTATGCCTTTTCTATGGGATTTAAATCGTCTGATGAGGCGCGTAAAGAGATGGAAAAGCTTAGCTATGCAAGAGGGATGATGGAGGTTATCAATGCTGTCGATTTTTCCAACCTTACAAGCGGGACAGATACAGTGTCAATCCAAGGAGAAGTAATTACAAGGACTTGGAGTGTCCTCCCCTGCGATTTAGACGGAGACTCTATACCTGAAAATGACGCCCGTAAAGTTATTGTAACTGTTGATAGTATAAAACTACAGTCGATAGTAATCGATTCAAAAAACCTTGTTACAATGAAACGGTGAGGGATTTTTTTTGGAAAGAAATGGCTGCTATTATAGATCAACAGTTGAATCAAAAAAAGGGCTTACTCTTCTTGAGCTTATAATAAGCATAACTATCATTTCTATCTTTGCCTTGACGGCTTCAGCACTTTTTATTTCATCCATTGACGCTTATACAGAATATCAAGAGGAGAATTATCTCTTTCGCCGCGCAGCATATGCTATGGAGATAATCGTTTCTAACATAAGAAAAAGCAAATTCCTTTTAATTCCTACAGGAGGTTTAACCCCTTCAAATAGGAACAGAGACATTCTTGCAATATCTGCAGGTATCGACAATGATGGAGACGGAAGAATAGATGAAGATGTAGGAGAGGATATGACATCTGATGGTGAATCTGGGATTATACTATATGATGATAATGGAAATGGTTTGATAGATGAAAGAAATTTAAAGAATGATGATGAGCAAGGAGCTGTAAATGAAGAGCAATGTAATGGTGTTGATGATGATGGAGACGGCTTTATAGACGAGGACTTATCGGCAGATATGAATGAAGACGGCTTTTCAGGCATATATCTTTTCGACGATGACGACGATGGAAACATTGACGAAGGTGTTCCTGCTGACGATGACGAAGATGGAAATCAGGATGAAGATCCTCCTGATCCACTCATATATTACATAGATTCGAATAATAATACGCTTATAGAAAAGAAAATTGATTCTATTACAGCAGATGTAATCACAAGGGAAATTGCATCAGGAGTTCAAGGCTTTAATGTGAGCTATCAGCCTCTTTTGCAGGGAGAACCGCTTTTAGTCATAAAAATGCAGGTTAAAGATAAGAAAGGGAATGTCCTAAATTTCTTCGAACAGGTTTATCCACGAAATCTCGAAGAGAAGGATGGAGAAAGAAATAGATGAAGATTAACAATGACAGAGGAATTGCATATGCAGCGCTTCTGATTATGCTTCTTACGATTTCTCTGCTATCTATGAGTTATGTTTACATAAGCACAATGGAGTCGGAATCACAAGAATCTTTGGAAGATGCATCAAAATCATATTATTATGCTGAAGCAGGACTTAGAAAAGCTCTGTGGTTAATGCTCAGAAAACCATTCTTTGCCGATGCCAACAATGGCATTGTCTTTACCGAGAATTTTGAAGAAGGAAGTTTTAAGTATACGATAAATAAAGCTCTTTACAATGAATCTGTTTTTATTAAGGCAACTGGCATATTCAATGGTGCATCGTCGGAGATAATTACTCATGCATACATACGATGGATAATAAAGACATATGCTGGAAATGGCAGCAACACCTACAATGGCGAAGGAATTCCTGCAGTCGATGCAGGATTGGATACGCCAACAGATGTTTCATGTGATTTGGCAGGCAATATTTATATTGCTGTGCAAAAACAGCATCGGGTAAGAATGGTTTCAAAGACGACTGGAAAAATAGTAACTGTGGCAGGTACAGGCACAGCCGGTTACAACGGAGATGGTATTCCAGCAGTTTCAGCAATGCTCAATAAAGTCGAAGGTGTATATGTTGATAATTCAGGTAATATATACATCTGTGACACAATGAATCATCGCATTAGAAAGGTAGATTCTTCAGGGATTATAACAACCATAGCAGGCACAGGAAGTCCTGGCGATGATGACGGAGAGGTGGCAACATTGGCAAAAATTGACCAACCTGTCGATATAATCCTTGATTCAGCAGGGAATATCTATTTTGCAGATATTCAAAATGACAAGATAAAAAAGATAGATGCGGTAACTGGAATTATAGATACTATAGCAGGCACAGGCAATGCCGGTTATTCAGGAGATGGAGGGCCTGCAATATCTGCAAAGCTTAAGGACCCTTCAGGAATTGCTCTTGATTCGACTGGAAACCTATATATTGCTGATTCTTCTAATAATAGGATAAGAAAAGTCGATTTAACTACGGGTATTATTACTACAGTGGCAGGCATCGGCAGTGGCGGTTATTCAGGAGATGGAGGTCCGGCAGTTGCGGCTAAAATAAAAACACCATCAGGGATATGGTTTAGCAGTGAGGGATATATGCTTATTGCAGATACAGGAAATCAATGCATTAGAGTTGTTGACCCTACCACAGGAATTATTTCAACCTATGCGGGCATACCTACTCATGGAGGATTTGCAGGAGATGGAGGTCCTCCTAAATATGCCAAATTTTCCTCACCTCATACCCTTGATGGCAACAATGAAGGGAGCATTTTTATAGTTGATACAGCAAACAATAGAATAAGGGTAATTACCATAAATTAAGGGAGATTGATGTCAGGATATTTTTTCAGGAAATTAAAGCATTCCCCCATTGGTATTGATATGGGGACAACATCGCTTAAAGTTTCTCAGATTTTAAAGAAGGGCGATAAAGAAAAGATTGTTTATGCAGATGCTAAAATCAAGGAAGAGATATCAGTGAATTCAGAAGAGGAAAGAATAATAATATTTAAGCCCTATATAAAGGAAGTCTTGAAAAAAGAAAAATTTGTTGGAAAAGATGCTGTCATTTCTCTTCCTTCCCATGATGTAGATTTCCGTCAATTGATTTTGGATTCTGATGAAGAAAAATCTATAGAGCAAATTCTTGAAAAAGAAATTTCTTCTTTGCCTTATCCCAAAGAAGAGGCAGTAGTTGATTATATAGATATGGGAGAAACAGCATTTGGAGGCGGGAAGAGAAGAAAGATTTTGATGATGTCAGCAAGGAAACGCGTAGTGCAAAATTATATTAATGTGTTGAAAGAGGCAAAGCTCAATTGTGTCGCAGTAGATTTACTACCCTTTGCTCTTTTTAGAGCTATTAAAAAGATAGGGAAGAGGGAAAAATCGCCGTTGGCTGTCATAGATATCGGATTCAATAAAAGTAGGGCAGTTGTATATAATAACGATAATTTTGTTTTACACAGGACAATTCCAGTAGGCAGTAATCATTTTGTGAAATCAATTGAAAAGGAACTTGAAGTTTCCAATGAAGATTCTCAAAGATACTTGTTTGACTACGGAATAGGTGAGAAATCCACATCCCTTTCTTTTTTAAATGATATAGAAGCAATTAGAGAAAATGATATTCCATCATTGATTAAGGATATAATCAAAGATGATTTAGAAAAGCTTTCATCAGGGATTGAAGAGATATTCAGATATTGCAGTGCAGAATTACGGGGAGTAAAGCCTTCGAGTTTTATCTTATGCGGTGGAGGTGCCAAAATCAAGAATTTGTCACAATATTTTCATCAAAGGTTTCAGATCGATGTAAGTATTTGGTGCCCCAATGAAGAAAATAACAGCAGCGATAAAGGTGAAAGAAAGTTAACTGAATTTGCTGTTGCTTATGGACTTGCTTTGAGAGGTGAAGAATCGTGAAAAGAGAAGTCAATTTTCTTCCTTTAGAAGAAATATCAAGAAATGAAAAAAGAAGAAGATATCGATTCTGGTTCACAGTAATATCAATTTTTTTGATTCTTTACCTGCCATTATATTTAAATCTCGAAGTCAAAATACAAAGAGAAAGGTTTAAGATTTTGGAAAAAAGTAATGTTGAGGAGAAACTTAAAGAAACAGAATCTGAACTTCAAAAACTCATTGATGAACAAAAAAGTTTAAAAGAAAAAGAAAGCGCATTGTCATCTCTTGAGAAGAATATCTCTTGGGCATCCATTTTTTATACTATAGCAGAAAATATGGGCGAACGAATATGGCTTGAAAATTTGTCGGTAGCTAATTCGGATTTCGAGCAGGATAAATCCGAAGGGAAAAATCGTCCAACAAAAGATATTATTAAAGCCACAGGCGGTTTCTTCTCTTCTTTGTCAGATAAATATACCAAGAGTGATTATGATTATATTATTAAAATTGAAGGTTATTGCTTTTCTAATCTTGATATTGCCGATTTTATGAAAAATCTTGATGAAGAAGGAATTTTCAAACGGATTATTCTTGAGAAGGCAGAAAGGGAGATGAAAAAAGAATTTGTTGCTGTTCATTTTAAATTAAAATGTGAGCTTTAATTTATGAAAGGATTTTGCAAAAAAGATATTCCCTTTTTGACAGGTACGATAATCATAATCTTCATTTGCCTCTTCTTCTATTCATCTCGTTATAAAGAAATTGCTGAAATAATGGAAAGCAAAAAAAAGATAAATGAGGAGGTTTTGAGAAAAGAAGCCGCAGAAGAGCAGCTTGCTTCAATGAAGATGGGAATGAAAAAATTAAGACAAAAACTGGCTCTTTATGAGGAGAGATTACCTCAGAATATTAAGATTGATGATTTCATAAGGCAGTTAGAAAGAATTGAAAGAAAATCAGGATTTTTAATTTCTTCAATTGAACCGCATAAGATAAGAGAAAAAGAGCTTTATAATGAAGTGCCAGTAACTTTAAAAGCAGAGGCAAGTTATGAAGAAACATACAAATTTATCCATTATCTAAATGAAATTCCACGACTGAATAGAATCGAATCAGTCGAAATAGAAAGACTAAATGATGAGACAAATCAGTGCAATGTAAAAATAAATCTAAAAGTGTTCACAGCAGGTAAAGGAAATTAGGAAATGTCTCAGATAAATAAAAGTACGAAGTATTTTTTGATAACAGTAATTGTTTTTGGAATTATTCCATTGGGGATTATGAGGATAAAGAGTAATAAGAATGTAGCTGAAGCAGTGAAGACTGCTGAGAAGTTGCCAAAGATAGAAGAACATTATGAAGTGAAATCTGAAGAGAAGATGCAGAATAATAAGGGATACAAAACTCCTACCTCAAATGAGAAAAAGATTCTTCCTCTTGAGAGAGATCCATTTTCCAATAAAGAGGCGCTCAATTATCTAATGATATCTGATAGTTATGGCGATAGATATAGTTTGTCGAATAATACGGGAAAAAATGCTGAAAGAAATTTGGACAATCTCAAACTGCAGGGAATCGTAATAGATGGAGATGTAAAATATTCGATTATAAATGACAAGGTTGTAGAAGAGGGTGGTGAAATACAAGGATGCAGGGTAGTTTCAATTAGCACTGATGAAGTAATGATTGAGGAGGCAAATAAAGTTTATTCAATAAAATTAAATGATTAGGATATGTAATGGCTAAAAGGATATCCATAATAGCAGTTTCCTTTTTCATTATTTTTTCATTCATGGCATTTTCCGAGGAATTGAAGAAAAATGTTCTTTTTAGTGAAGAATCTGCATTAAAAAGTGATGAAGATCTTATTACTATCAATGTCAGCAATGTGCCTATTGCCGATGTCCTTCAAATTCTTTCCAAGAAAAGACGAGTCAACATAGTAGCCGAAAAATCGGTGAAGGGAAATGTATCAGTTAATCTTTATGATGTAACTTTCAAGGAAGCCCTTGATGCCGTTGTGAAAGCAAATGGTTATTCATATGCGCAGAAAGGAAATATTGTTTTTGTTTATGGCGGTGAAATCGGCAAAGAGATGTCATCTAATATTTTAGATAAAGAGATTAGATTTTATAAAATAGACCATGCTGATACAGAGGAAACCTATAATCTCATAGAAAAGATGCTTACATCATATGGTAAAGCTGTAATAAGCAAGGAAGAAAAATCAATAATCGTTGAAGATTTACCTTCAAACATCAAGACAATAGACGCTCTCGTAAAGAAGATTGATACTGCACCAAGACAAGTGATGATAGAAGCGAAAATTCTTGAAGCACGTCTAAACAACCAAGATTCTTTTGGTGTTGACTGGGAATCGATAGGCAAAGATGATGTTTTTAAAGTTGAAGGATTTACCAAATTGACGGAAGGATTTTCCTATGTGCTTGATAAAGACAATTTCGACCTTGTCCTTAAAGCTCTTACGGAGAAATCGAATGTCAAAACCATTGCATCTCCAAAACTTCTTGCCATTGATGGTAAAGAGGCATCGATAATAATAGGTTCACAACTGGGTTATAGAGTGACTACGACTATAAATCAGGTTACCACTGAATCAGTTGAATTTCTCGATGTGGGCACAAAGCTTGTTATAACGCCTAAAATTGCAAATGATAATTTCATCACGATGGAAGTCCATCCTGAAGTAAGTGATGGTGAAGTAGTATTGGGGCTTCCGTCAAAAAGGACTACTGAAGCTACAACAAATATTATAGTGAAGGACGGTGGTACGATTGTTATTGGTGGACTCATCAACAATAAGAGAGAAGAAACAAGAAATCAGATTCCTTTTCTTGGCAGTATTCCTCTTCTTGGATATATTTTTAGATTTACAAAGGTACAGAATATTAAATCTGAAATAATTGTCTTTATAACACCTCATATTGTTAGACAGGAAGCCTCGCCTGTTATGGCAGCAGATTTAGAAAAAGAGAAATATATGCGCGAGTCCTCACGCCTTGATGATGAAATAGAAAAGATTAAAAGGGAAAAAATCAAAAAGTCTGAAAGAGGCGAATAATTGTAAATACTTATTTAACTATCTCCTTTTATTTCTTCTTGAAATATTTGCCTTCTCTTCTATAATACATCTGCCGTATTTCTTTTTTAGCAATAATTTGAATATTAACTTAATAGAGAAATGGTCTCTGAAAATATCCTTCTTGTCGAAGATGACGAAAGCTGCAGAATATCCCTTGCTACTATTTTAGAAGAAGAAGGCTATAGCATAACGACTGCAGAAAACGGAAGGTCTGCTATAAAGCTTTTGAAGGAACAAAAATTTTCACTTCTCCTCACTGATTTAAAACTTCCCGATTTTGACGGGCTTGCAGTAATGAAAAAAGCAAAAGCCCTTGATTCAGATATCATTGTTATTCTTCTTACTGCTTTTGCTTCTGTTGAATCAGCGATAGAAGCTATGAAGGCAGGGGCATATGACTATCTATCCAAGCCATTGAATATAGATGAAGTGCGCCTTGTCATAAAGAAAGCACTTAGAGAAAAAAATCTTGTCACTGAAAATAGGGAATTGAAAAAACAGCTACGAGGTAAAATAAAGTTTGAAGAAATAGTGGGTACATCGGAGAAGATGCAAGGCATTTATAAAATGATAGAAAAAGTTGCTGAAACTGACAGCACAGTGTTGATTAGAGGTGAAAGCGGCACAGGGAAGGAGCTTGTTGCAAGGGCAATACATTTCAATAGTGAAAGGAGAAATTATCCCTTTGTGACTGTAAATTGCAGTGCTATTCCAAAGGATCTTTTGGAAAGTGAATTTTTTGGCCATACGAAAGGCGCTTTTACAGGAGCTTCATCTGACAGAAAGGGAAAGTTTGAATTAGCACATCGTGGTACAATCTTTCTCGATGAAATAGGCAATATGGATCCAGAGTTACAGGTAAAAATTTTAAGGGCGCTCCAACAAAAAGAGATAGAAAAGATAGGTGAAAACAGAAAAATTAAGATAGATGTTCGGGTCATTTCTGCTACAAATGCAGATTTGGAAAAAAGAGTAAAAGAGGGCTTGTTCCGTGAAGATCTTTACTACCGCCTTAATGTAATAACAATTTTTCTTCCGCCATTACGAGAAAGAAAGGAAGATATCCCCCTCCTCGTCAATTTTTTTCTTAAAAGGATTTGTAAAGAGATGGGAAAAGAGGAGAAGAAAGTTACAAAGGAAGCCCTCGATCTTTTATGCGCTTATGAGTGGACAGGAAATGTGAGAGAGCTTGAAAATGCTATTGAAAGAGCCGTAACTCTATCAGATGGGAAACTGATTACACCTAAACATCTCCCTCCCCAAGTGGTAAAGTCAGATGATAAGAAAAAGGAATTTCCTCTTGTCCTTCCAGATGAAGGCATTGATTTGAATAAAGTGTTAAAGGAGATGGAACAAAGCCTTATCAAGCAAGCACTTGAAAAAGCCAATGGAGTAAGAAGCAAAGCGGCATCTCTTCTGAAATTAAACAGGACTACACTTTTAGAGAAGATGAGAAAAGATGGATTGAGATAAAAGAAAAGGTTCAAACCCTCTTGTCATTGAGTTTTAGCAAAACATTATTTATAAGCAATTCAAACTTTTTTTTCTTCAACTCCTTTTGGCTGTTTTTAAGAAGAATAAAAAACTCAACATTACCCTGCTGGCCTTTAATTTTGGATATAGTAAGTCCCAAGATATCGACTTCCAACTGAGAAATAAAATCAACGATATCTTTGAGCACTATTTTATGCTTTTCCAATGATTTTATCACTCCACCTTTATCAACCATCCCTTTGCCTATTTCGAATTGGGGCTTTATCAATGCAATGACAATACCATTTTCTTTAATAAGTTTTAAAGATGAAGGTATGATTTTTTTAATTGAAATAAAAGAGACATCTATTGTTATTAAATCTGCCTTTTCAGGGATAATATCTTCCGTAAGATATCGTGCATTTATTTTTTCAAGATTTATTACTCTGTTATCATTTCTTAGTTTCCAGTGAAGTTGTCCGTATCCTGTATCGATAGCATAAACCTTTTTTACGCCTCTTTGCAATAGGCAGTCTGTAAAACCTCCTGTTGAAGCACCAATATCAACGGCAATTTTATCTTTTACGCTCAATTTGAATTCATCCAAGACTCCTTCCAGCTTTAGCCCACCTCTGCTTACATATGGGCAGGGATTGCCTTTGATTGTGATTTCAGCTGAAGGATTGACGAGGGCGCCTGCTTTATCGATTCGTTTGCCGTTTACAAATACAACTCCTGCCATAATTAGGGCTTTCGCAGAATTTCTTGATTCTGTGAATTCTCTTTCAGTTAAAAGGGAATCAATTCGTACTTTTCCTTTTTTCTTTCCGGTCATTTTTTATGATCAGCATCTTTTTTGAAAAATAAATTAAGGGCGATGATTAGTGAAAAGCTTAAAAATGAAGTTATGATTCCAATATAAAATCCAGGATGTGTAAATGAAAAGATTACCTGATGTTTCCCTGAAGGAAGGTAAACTGCCCTGAAATTATAATCACCTCTTATAACATCTGTCTTCTTACCGTCAATTGACGCTTCCCATCCCTCAAACCAAGTATCGCATAAAAGCAGATAGGCAGATTCTTTTGTAAATGCCATAATTTTGACCATGTTGGGTTTATATTCGACGATTTCTGCTTTCCCTATATTTGATGAAATTTTAAAATTATTACCGCTATTTTCCTTGTTTTTTGATGAGTCCTTAACAAGAAGAATTTCTTTTTCAAAATCAAAATCCTTGCTTTTCATATAATCAAGTATTTTTTCATCATTTTTGAAATATATTGCCTTTGGAATCAATAGTGTGCGAGGGTGAGGATTATTGTTTTCAAGTATATAGAATTCTTTATATGGATGAGAAT
>RFHX01000124.1 GCA_003695725.1 Candidatus Schekmanbacteria bacterium | reverse complement strand
TTTTTTATATCTTTCTGATTTTTCTAATAATTTTTTTATACGGAATGGAAAATCTTTTTTATTTGAAAAAGATGATAAATCAAAAATGTCGGATTATTGGACACTTTTTAGAGGCAGTAGACAAGTTACTGAAATATTGAACTTTTTTATGTTCAAAAAACCGACACCTTATCTTGAATTTATTTATATTATATTTGACTATTATCTTCTTTTTTTGACAATAAAAATCAAAGTCGTCGTATAGGCAGGTTTAAAAAAAATTAAAAACCAAGCACATCTTTCATTGAATAAAGACCGGGTTTTTGTTTAGCGACAAAAAGTGCTGCTCTGACAGCCCCTCGTGCAAAAGCATCTCTGCTTTGCGCCCTGTGAGTAAGCTCTATTCTTTCATCTGTGCCTGCATAAAGCACCGTATGGTCACCAACAATAGAGCCGCCTCTAATGCTGTGAATTCCCAATTCATCACTTTTCCTTTCGCCAACAATACCTTCCCTTCCATAAACGGCTGTCCTTTTCAAATCCTGTTTAAGGACTTCTGCTACGATTTCGGCAAGTTTTACAGCTGTGCCGCTGGGCGCATCAACTTTATTGCGGTGGTGGGCTTCTATTATTTCAATATCATAACCATCGGCAAGAATCTTTGATGCAATGGCAGTCAATTCAAAGAGAAGATTCACACCGATACTCATATTAGGAGAAAATACAATGGGTATTTTATTTGCAGAGTTTTTTATCGATTCCTTCTGCTCATCACTGAATCCTGTTGTTCCAATGACCATCGCCTTGCCGGCATTTTCAGCATAAGAAAGGACTTTCTCCGTAGCTTCAGGCCGGGTAAAATCTATCAATACATCTGCATCTTCGGCAACTTCTGATATTTTTGACGAAACCTTAATTTTTTTCAATTTGCCATCTTTTGAAAAATCAATTTCACTGTCACATCTTGGATGTGCAGGTGATTCCGTAGCGCCAACCAATTCTGCATCAGAGGTTTCAGAAACAATATTTATTATTCTTTGTCCCATTCTGCCAAAGGCACCACATACAACTATATTTACCATAGCACAACCCTCATATTATCCCTGCTGATTTCATCTTTTCTTTTAGCTTTGCAGTATTTTCATCACTCATTGAAACAAGGGGTAATCTCAATTGATCATTTATCATACCCATAAGGGCAAGCGCTTTCTTGACAGGAATCGGATTTGTTTCATAAAACATAGCATTAACCAGAGGTAAAAGCTCGTAATTCAATTTTCTTGCCTCTTCTATATCTCCCTTTTCAAAAAGCTCTATTATTCTTACTACTCTTTCAGGCACAATGTTAGCGACAACAGAAATAACTCCCTTCCCTCCTATCGAAAGGACAGGCAAAAGAAGAGCATCATCGCCTGAAAGCAACACAAAGTCAGAAGGACATATTCTGATAATCTCCTGCATTTGAGCCAAAGAGCCTGAAGCCTCTTTGATGCCTACAATATTTTTATGTTCCGAAGCCAGCCGCTGAACTGTGGAAGGAAGCATATTGATCCCTGTCCTCGAAGGGATATTATAGAGTATCAAAGGGATAGATACTTCTTTTGCAACTGCTGAAAAATGCTGAAATAATCCTTCCTGTGTTGGCTTATTATAGTACGGCGCAATAAGAAGACATCCATCAACTCCGTTCTCTTCAGCTTCTTTAGTTAGGATGATTGCCTCTTTGGTAGAATTTGAACCAGTGCCTGCAACAATTGGAATTCTTCCTGCCGCCTTCTCAACTACAAATTCAATAACCTTCTTATGCTCTTCAGGCGAAAGAGTAGCAGACTCTCCCGTTGTACCGCACGGCACGATTGCATTTGTTCCTTTTTCAATATGAAATTCAATTAGCTTCTCAAAACTATCCCAATCAATCTTATCATCCTTGAAAGGTGTTACAATTGCCACAAGACTTCCTTTAAACATTTTTATCTCCTTGAAAAAAGCACTAATTATAATCCCATGCTTCTTTATCGAGTGTGCCTTCACATATCAATCTTGTAGTGCCCTGTAAAAAAACTTTATCTATTTTCGAATTATTCTTTGATATATAAACTTTTAGCTTTTCTCCGCTTCTAACCAGTACTTTTACAGGTGAAACTTCTCCGCCTTTCAAAAACTGAAATATGGCAGATGCCACTGCCCCTGTGCCGCAGGCAAGTGTTTCTCCCTCGACACCCCTTTCATAAGTTCTAATTTTGATAGAGTCACTGCTCATCTCTTCGACAAAATTGACATTCGTACCAGCAGGCTCGAATAACTTATGGAACCTAATCTTTCTTCCAATCTCTTCGATTCTGCATTCTTCCAATTCATTTACAAACACAACTGTATGCGGCACCCCAGTGTTTATAAAATCAGCATCGATGGTGATATCTTCCAGATCAATGGTAATATTTCTTTTCATATCCTTTGGAGATGTAAGCGCTACTTTTACTTCATTATCTAAAATCTCAGCGCTTATTATTCCAGCAACAGTTTCGAATGCCATCTTTTTGCCCGCTATCCCATTCATATAAGCAAATCGAGCGGCACATCGGGCTCCATTCCCGCACATCTCCGCTTCGCTTCCATCTGAGTTGTAAAATCTCCACTTAAAATCTGCAATATCTGATTTTTCTATCAGAATCAAGCCGTCTGCACCAAGAGATAAACTCCTATGGCAAAGTTTTTTTGCAAAATTTGGTAAGTCATCTTCAGGCAATTGTTGATTGAATAAATCAATCAATATGAAATCATTGCCGCTTCCAGTCATCTTAGAAAATTTAATCTTCATTTTATTCCCTTAACTTTTTCTTCCTTGTGCCTTTGGGATAATCTCTCCACGAATAAGGTCCTTATAAGTTTCCCTTTTTCTTATAACATAATAATTTTTGCCGTCAGCAAGAATTTCTGGAACGCGCGGTCTTGAATTATAAACTGAACTCATTGTAAATCCATAAGCGCCAGCACTCATTACTGCAAGCAGGTCGTCCCTTTTTACCTTTGCAACAAGTCTGTCTCGCGCCAGAAAATCTCCAGTCTCGCAAATAGGTCCAACGACATCAACTTCGATTTTCTTTTTACTGCTTTTTTTAACAGGCACAATCTCCTGATAGGCGCCATATAGACTTGGCCTAAGAAGGTCATTCATACCAGCATCAACTATCACGAAATTTTTGACGGCAGTCTTTTTGGTGAAGAGCACCTTTGTCACAAGTATCCCTGCATTTCCTGCTATAACTCTTCCCGGTTCAAAAAGAACCGTACAGTCTAAATCTTTTATATGGGGTATCAATGCTTTCGCGTATTCCCTCGGATGAGGAGGAGTTTCATCTTTATAGGTTATGCCGAGCCCTCCTCCCATATCAAAATATTTAATATTTATCCCCTCACTGCGAAGAATCTGAAGAAGGCGCTTCATCCTTTTTATTGAGTCAACAAAGGGCGAAATAGAAGTAAGCTGAGAGCCGATATGGTAATGGATACCTACAACATCGAGCCATTTCATTTTGTTCGCTCTTTTATATTCCTTAAGAGCATCATCTATTGAAATGCCGAACTTATTCTTGCTTAAACCTGTTGAAATGTAAGGATGTGTTTTAGGGTCGATATCAGGATTGATTCTAAATGAGACAGGCGCTTTCTTCCCAATTTTTGCTGCAATCTTATTAATCGTTTCTGCTTCCTCAGAAGATTCAATATTGAACATCAGTATCCCTGCACGAAGGGCATACTCGATCTCTTCATCACTCTTTCCAACACCTGAAAATATAATCTTCTTTGAAGGAAATCCTGCTTTCTTAGCACGAAAAAGCTCCCCACCTGATACTATATCTGCACCTGCGCCTGCTTTTGCAAGAAGGTTGAGTATGGCAATATTTGAATTGGCTTTTACAGCAAAGCAGGTAATATGCCTGACTGACTTAAATGCTCCGTCAAAGGCATCGAAATGGCGCAAAAAAGTTTTTTTGCTGTATAAATAGAAGGGAGTCCCTTCCTTTTTGGCAATCGCTTCTATTGATACATCTTCACAATAAAGTTTTCCTTTTCTAAATTTGAATTCATTCATTATCTTTAACTCCTATAATGGCTCTGCTGAAACTATTTCTGACAATTCGCTTTCATTTGAATTTTCTGAATCATCTACAACGCTAACTCTATAAAAATAGCGCACGCCAGCAGTTACATTCAAGTCATCATAATACTCATTGCGCAACAATTCCTTATTTTGAAGCACAAATTCTCCATCCTCACTTTCACTTCTATAAACGCGATAACCTGCAACATCTTCTGAAATGCTTTTTTCCCATTTAAGAGAAATTCTGTCAACTCCGCCTACAGCCTTGACATTCATTGGTGGTTCAGGCGCTTCATTATCTGCTGTATCTATAATAACTGTTTCTGATGCCGCACCTTCGTGCCAAGGCGGGAAAAAATTGTCAACAGCCTTGACCACATACTCGTAAACCATATCCTTTCGAATTTTCATATCAATGAAACTTTTCTTTCTTATTAGAGCGGAATTCACGGCTTTAAATAACTTATTGCCCGCTTTGCGGCGATAAATATTGTATCCTGCAACTTCTTTTTTATCCTTCTCCAACGAATCGAATGGCGAATCCCATAGGAGTTTTACATAATTTTTTTCAAGTTCCCCCCTTAAATTTCGCACAGGAGGAAGCTCTTTTGAAAAATAAACATCAACTGCATCACTTATTCCGCTCAACTCCCCTTTATCATTAATGCCTGCTATTACATAATGATACCAGTTGCCATCAACAAGATTTTTTGTGTCACCGTATTGAAACACCTGCTTTTCAAGGGCTTCTTCTCCATTTTTAGATTTTTCTTTAACATTCACTGTTGCAATTTTTTCAAAATTTCCATCTTCTTTACTCCTGTAAATTTCAAAATAGGAAGCAAGGAATTTATTCTTATCGTAAATCCACGAAATATCAATTTTTCCCTTCTCGGCTTGAGATTTTATTATTTTTATTTTCTCTGTTTTAATTGGCGCAGGCAGACGCGGTGGTGCTTTTTTTCCACATCCTAATCCAAAAAAGCAAATAGTCAGCACAGGTAAAAGAGATATAAAACCTATGCCCTTTCTGTATAAATAGAAAAAAAGTTTATTCATCAAACTTAGGATAACTTTGAACTTTTAAGGATTCTGCGAAACCTTTTAAGATTTTTCATAACTTGATTTAATGATGTTCCACCTTCTGTCCTTTTAGCAGAAACAGATTTCTCATAATCGATGACATCTTTTATGTCTTCATTGAAAGCCTTGTGAAACTCCGAAAACTTCTCGACACTCATATCCTGCAGTCTGCAATTATTCTCGATGCAGTAAAGCACGATTTTGCCAACTATTTCATGGGCTTCACGAAATGGAACATTTTTAAGAACTAAATAATCTGCAATATCTGTTGCTTCCATAAATCCTTCCTTCACTGCTTGCTCGATTCTGTCTTCTCTGAATCTTATCTTCCCCAAAAATTTTGAAAGGACACGAAGAGATGCCTTGACCGTATCAACAGCATCAAAAAGAGGCTCTTTATCTTCCTGCATATCACGGTTATACGAAAGGGGTTGAGATTTCATCAGAGTTAGAAGTGAAACAAGGTCACCATAAACTCTTCCTGTTTTCCCCCTGATAAGCTCAAGGACATCAGGATTTTTCTTTTGAGGCATTATGCTGCTTCCTGTCGTAAATTCATCAGGAAGCTCAATAAATGAAAATTCAGAGCTATTCCATAGAATCAATTCCTCACAAAGGCGGCTCAAATGCATAAATAGAAGTGAAGCGAAAAAAAGAAACTCTGCCTGATAATCCCTGTCACTTACTGAATCTATACTGTTAGAGGATATCTTCTTAAAACCAAGAAGTTTTGCGACATATTTGCGGTCAAGGTTAAAATTCGAGCCAGCCAGCGCACCTGCGCCAAGAGGCATTATATCGGCACTACTATAACAGCTTTCAATTCTTCTCAAGTCTCTGATAAACATCTCTCCATAGGCAAGAAGATAATGTGAAAGTAGTACCGGCTGTGCATGCTGAAGATGTGTATAACCGGGCACTATTATATGAGTATTTTTCTCAGCAAGAGAAAGAATCTCTTCAATAAAGCCCTTCAAAAGAGAATAAATTTCCTCAATCTGTGATTTAAGATACATTCTCACATCAAGGGCAATCTGGTCATTCCTACTTCTTCCGGTATGGATTTTTTTACCGGCATTGCCCACTAATTTTGTCAATTCAGCTTCAATATACATATGGATGTCTTCAGCAGATGTGTCTGGCTTCATTCTTCCAGCACTTATCTGCTTCTCAATTTTTTTCAAGGCACTGCGTATTTTTCTCCCTTCACTGCGTGAAAGCAAGCCTATCTTCTCCAGCATTCTGCAGTGCGCAATACTTCCCTTTATGTCTTCTTTATAAAGCCTTTTATCGAAAGCTATAGAGGATGTAAATTCCTCCACTGCAGTATCAGTAGCTTTTTTGAACCGACCTCCCCACAGTTTTTTCTTCATTTTATTTTCTTCTTCTTTTATTGACTAAATTGTTTATTCTCAATCTTAAAGCATTCAAATTTATGAAACCTGTTGCATCTTCCTGGTCATATCCGCTACCCTTTTCAAATGTAGCTATCTCCTGCTTATAAAGAGATTTTGGAGACTTTCTTCCGCAAACTATGCAGTTGCCCTTGTACAGCTTCATCCTAACAGTGCCTGTCACATTTTTCTGAGACTCATCAATCAATGTCTGCAATAATTCCCTTTCAGGACTGAACCAAAAGCCATTGTAAACCATTCTTGAATAAGCAGGTATCAAAGAATCACGAATATGCATAACTTCTCTGTCGAGAGTTATTGTTTCCAACGCTCTATGAGCAATATTCAGAATTGTCCCTCCCGGAGTCTCATATACACCGCGCGATTTCATACCTACATATCTGTTTTCCACCATATCAACTCTGCCAATGCCGTTTCTGCCGCCCAAACGGTTCAACTCTTCCAGAAGTTTATGAGGTTTTAGGGCTTTCCCATTCAATTTGATAGGATTCCCGCTTTTAAATTCCAGTTCAATATACTGCGGCTTGTCCGGAGCTTTTTCGGGCGACCGTGTAAGGACAAACATATCTTCAGGAGGTTCATTCCATGGGTCCTCCAAAATACCGCCTTCAAAACTTATATGAAGCAGATTCCTGTCAGATGAATAGGGCTTCTTTGCAGTAACAGGGACAGGTATCTTCCATTTTTTTGCAAAAGCAATCAGCGCCTCTCTTGAATCGAGATCCCATTCACGCCACGGGGCAATTACCTTTATCGAAGGATTCAAAGCATAATAGCTCAATTCAAATCTCACTTGATCATTCCCCTTACCAGTGGCGCCATGTGAAACCATTGTGGCTTTCTCTTTACGCGCTATTTCTATCTGCTTCTTTGCTATCAGGGGCCTTGCTATGGAAGTACCAAGAAGATACTGGCCTTCATAGACTGCATTTGCTCTAAACATTGGGAAAACAAAGTCCCTTACGAATTCCTCTCTCAAATCAGTAACATAAACCTTTCTTGCGCCAGTCTTAAAAGCTTTTCGCCTTGCTTCTTCAAGCTCTTCTCCCTGTCCCAAATCAGCAATAAATGCAATGACATCGCTTTTATAGGTTTCAATCAGCCATCTCAATATAACCGATGTGTCAAGGCCTCCAGAATATGCAAGCACTATCTTCTTACCCATATATGAATCTCCATCCTTAAAACTTTTTACTATTCCTTAGTTGAATCTTTCACTACCAAAACAAAACATTTTCTATGTAATCGCAAAATTCCACTTACTTCCCGAAAGCAGATATTCAAGTATTGCTTTTTGAATATGCAAGCGATTTTCAGCTTGGTCAAAGACTATCGAGTTTTCGCTGTCCAAAACATCTGAAGTTATCTCCTCCCCCCTATGCGCCGGTAGGCAATGCATTATTTTTACACCTTCCTTGCTCTTGGATACAAGCTCTTTATTCACTTGATAAGGAGAAAAGAGCTTCAATTTTTTATCTCTTTCCTTTTCCTGCCCCATACTTATCCAAACATCTGTATAGATAATGTCTGCATCTTTCACTGCTTCAATGGGGTCATCTATTACTTCATAAGTACCGCTTGATTCTTCCCTTTTTTCAACGATCTCGATTTTTGACTTTAATTCATCACTTGCTTCACACTCTTTGGGACAAGCAACAGTTATATGGTAGCCCATCAAAAGCGCTCCTAATATCAGGGAATTTGCAACATTATTGAAATCTCCCACATATGCCACCTTTGTCCCCTCAATTCTTCCAATGGCTTCTTCAATAGTCATTATATCAGCCAATATTTGACATGGATGAAAGGAATCAGTCAATCCGTTTATAAGAGGACAAGTAGCTTCTTGGGCAAATTCCTCCAAGTCAGACTGTTTAAAGGTCCGCATTACGACTCCGTCAACATATCTTGACAGCACTTTTGCAGTATCTGCAACTGTTTCGCCTCTACCAAGTTGAATCTCCTTTTCACTCAAGAATAAAGACGTACCGCCAAGTTGATACATACCAACTTCAAAAGTTACCCTCGTCCTTGTTGAGGGCTTATTGAAAATTAATCCCAATGTTTTCCCTTCAAGGGGCTTATGGACTATGCCCTGCGATTTCCATTGTTTCAATATCTTGGCTCTGTCAATAAGCTCGCAAATTTCTCTTCTACTCAAATCAGCAAGCGATAAAAGGTCCTTTTTCTGCATTTTAATCTTTTGTCCTCAATACATTTTCAAATATTATCAGAGCTTCATCTATTTCATCTTGGGTAATGATCAGCGGAGGAAGAAATCTGATCACTTTGCCTGCTGTGCAGTTGATAATCAACCCCTCATTGAGGCATTTTTCAACAAGATGCGAAACTTCATCTTTAAACTCTATTCCCAATATCAAACCTCTTCCTCTAACATCTACAATCTCGTCGTATTTATCTTTCAAAGCCAAAAGCCTTTCCTTGAAATAAGCGCCACTACTTTTGCAGTTGTCAATAATTCCGCCTCTCAATTGATTTATAACTTCAAACCCCAATGCGCAAGCAAGCAGATTGCCTCCAAAAGTACTTGCATGGTCTCCCGGAGAAAAGAATCCTGCAATACTTTCCTTTGCAACCATACATCCAAGAGGAAGTCCACCTCCCAATGCTTTTGCAAGAGTAAAAATATCTGGCTCTACATCATAATGTTGATATGCAAACATCTTTCCCGTCCTTCCAAGACCTGTTTGAATTTCATCAACCATAAAAAGGATATCTCTTTCAACGCACAATTCTTTCAATTTTTTAAGATATTCCCTATCAGCTTCAATAACACCACCTTCTCCCTGAATAACTTCTATCATTACAGCGCAGGTTTTGTCACTTACGGAATCAAAAAGGGCTTTATAGTCATTAAATTTGATATGCTTAAACCCTTGGAGATGTGGAGCATAATCACCTTTAATTTTTCTTTGACCGGTAGCCGCCATCGATGCAAATGTTCTTCCATGAAATGAATTCTCCATTGTAATGATTTCATACCTTTCAGTTTTCCCATACCTTTTAAAGGAGTATTTTCTTGCAAGCTTGAAAGCCGCTTCATTTGCCTCTGTGCCGCTGTTTGAGAAAAAAACCTTCCCTTTGAAGCTTTCTTCAATAATAGCTTCTGCAAGATTACCCTGCTCCTTTGAATAAAACAGATTCGAAAGATGCAAGGGCTTCCCATTCCAATGCTTCATTATATCAAGGAGTTTCTCATTGCTATAGCCAAGTGCATTTACAGCAATACCGCTAAGACAATCCAAATACTTTTTTCCCATGTTGTCATAAAGATAAACTCCTTTACCTCTGACAAATTCAACAGGAAATCTTTTATAGGTTTCAGTTATATAACAATCTGTTTTTTCCTTCATAGCAAGCTTTCTTTAAAAAAAGATGTTTATTTATATCAATTTATAAAGCATTACAAGAAGAATATATTTCAAGAGACTCAATTTTTGGCGTTTTTTCTTTTAATATAAAAAAGAATCAACAAGGAAAGTAAAACGATAAAGATAACTATCCCCACCGCTTTTGAATACAGGGAATAAAGTCCTAAAAGTCTATCCCAATTGTTTCCTACAAAATAACCGCTCCATATAATCAAAAAATTCCAGAGAAGGACACTCAAAAGGTTAAAAAATTGAACAGGCAAAAATTTCATATCGATGATTCCGGCTACTACAAAGAAAAAAGCTCTTACGCCGGGCATAAATCTGTTCAAAATTATCACATAAGCACCATATTTTTCAAATTTCTCTTTGATATAGAGATAACGTTCTTCTGTGAGAACCATATTTCCTTTCTTAATCATTTTGGGAATCTGAGAATTGCCATTCTTTCTGCCTAACCTTCTCCCTATAAAATAATCTATCGTTGCGCCTATAACACTTCCAACGGTGACACTCATAAAAACTGCAAAAAAATTCCAATTTCTTACAGATATTAAGAATGCTCCAAAAAGGGTTACAGTGTCACCCGGAAAGGGAGGAAAGATATATTCAATCAGTGAGCTTACAAATAGAACGATATATCCAAGAACATTTTCATTTCTAATTATAAAATCAAGAATCAGATCTATCAAAGACAAGCTATGTAATCCTTCTTAAAGTCAAAAAGTGTTCCCTTTTCTCCATTATAGGAAATATCTACTTTACGACTTTCATTAACTCTGCCGATTGCAGTACTTTCAATATCTCTTTCCTTGAAAAGGTTTAGGATGATTTTAGTCTTTTGAGGCGGTGATGTTAAGAGAAAACCATAACTTAAAAAGCACTTCAACCACTCAAGCAACTCCATATCCTGCGGGCAGGGAATAAGATTCAAATCTATCTCAGCCCCCTTTTTTGAACTTTCAAGAAGCATCCCCAATGTCCCAATGATACCTCCCATACTCACATCTTTACATGCTGATGCCAACTGCTCATTTGCAATCTTATTCAATACGGAAAGCTGAGTAAGAAGAAGCTTGGAATCTTTACCTGAAGTAGAATCCCAACTATTAACTGATTTGCATCCTTTCTTTCCTTTTAAGTCAACAGCAATTATGACATCATCTCCCGAATTTGCGCCATAGGATGAAAGAATTTTCTCACCTTTTCCCAGAATTGCCACAGAAATTTCATCACACTCAGCATCGGGATGAAGATGGCCGCCTAAAATTGGCACTCTATATTTAACACTTGCCTTTCTCATCCCCTCCAGAATAGCTTTGAGGTTTTCTTCCCTATTATAGGAAATGACATTTACAATCCCAACAGGCACACCGCCCATCGCATATATATCATTCACATTAACCATAACAGAAGCCTTACCTGCGGCATAAGGCTCATTTTTCACTAATAGAGGGTGAATACCATCACAGGCAAGCAGGAGAAAATCCTCGCCTTTTTCACCTCTTATGACTCCTGCATCGTCTCCAATTCCAATAACGACATTTTCAGAAAGAAAGGAATCCTTCAAAATTTCACCAACTATTTTAATATCCTTCTTCCTCAAAATCCCGTCAAACTTTTTTACTTCTGCAATTATTTTATCTATCATTTCAAATCTCCAAGAATTATTCTTTTAACATAAAAGAAGAGATTTATCACTTAGATTTAAGAATTTCGATTTGACAAAAAATCCTATTTAGAAGGCTTTGTCAAAAATATCACTATATTTAAAAATCCTATTAATTAATTTCATATCATAACGATTTTATTGTAAAATAGGCATCATCAAAAAAATAAGCAGATTGAAGAGAATCTAAAAAGATAAATGAAGAGAATTATCCTTATAAGACATGGCGAATCTCTTTTAAATGAAAAGAAATGCGTTCAGGGACAGCTTGATTCACACCTGACAGAAAGAGGGAAAAAACAGGCTTTAACTCTCCTTTCACAATTAAAAGATATTAATACCAATTTTATTATATCAAGCCCTTTGAAGCGAGCAAAAGAAACAGCAGAAATAATCGCAGACAATTTGAATGTCAAAGTAATAATAGAGG
>RFHX01000123.1 GCA_003695725.1 Candidatus Schekmanbacteria bacterium | reverse complement strand
ATTCATACGTTTCCAAGTTTGAGTGTAGTAAGGATATCTCAACTTGTTTCTTATCTTCTCTTCTATTTTATCAACACTATCCGGGTCATCTATTCTTATTTCAACAGCAGACACTACCTGTTTCATTCCTGTTATTGTACTTACTGTTGCCAATGATGTATATGTTAAGCTTCTGTCCCACTCATACATTCCGCTATCAAAGATACCGGCAATGCGAAAACTTAAAATCTTTGGCAGAGCCATTGGCGTGTTATTTTCCGTTTTTGGAATGAGACATTTCAATGTATCCCCTAAAGATACTCCAAGTTCTGATGCAAGCTCTTTTCCAATGATTATATTTTTCTTGTTCGAAAAGAAGTCTCCATTTATCTGCAATTTCGAAAAACCTTTAATCACATCGAGATAATTTGGAAGTATTCCTTTGATGACTATTCCCTGCCTCTTCATTCCTTTTGATGCCATTGCTTCAATATAGTTAAAGGGGTCTGCTCTTTCCACCCCTTCCACCTTCAGAAGATCTTTTGATATGCTTTGATATGAAGAGATTTTGCCACTGCCCGATGAGTTGAACAATATTAGATGTGCATTTGCGCCGAGAATTTTCTCCTTCATTACATTTTCATATCCATCAATTACTGACAAGACTACGATAAGGACAGCAACACCGAGCGCAACACCTAAACTTGAAATTAAGGTAACCAACGACAGAAAGCGGTTTTCCTTATTCCATTTTAAGAAGCGAAACCCTACAAAGGATTCAAATGACATTTTAATTAATTTTCCGGTTTCATTTGAGGGAAAAGAATCACATCCCGTATAGATGACGAGCCGGTTAAAACCATAACCAATCTGTCTATTCCTATACCTTCTCCTGCTGTAGGCGGCATTCCATATTCAAGGGCTCTAATATAGTCTAAATCCATATAATGAGCTTCTTCATCCCCTGCTTCCCTATTCTTTACTTGCTCTTTAAACCTTTCGTATTGGTCTATTGGGTCATTTAATTCACTAAAGGCATTTGCAATCTCAAATCCACCGATAAAGAGCTCAAATCTATCAACAAGCGAGGGGTCAGATTCTTTTCTTCTCGAAAGAGGTGAAACCTCGACAGGAAAATCATAAATAAATGTTGGCTGTATCAACTTTGGTTCGACAGCAAATTCAAAAATCTCGGTTATCAATTTGCCCAAAGGCATCGACTTGTCAATATTTTGAATGCCAAGTCTTTTAGCTGTTTCGTATGCTGAGTCTGCTGTTTCAAAGTCCTTTCTTTCTATCCTTCCAATCTTCTCGATTGCTTCAAACATTGTCATTCTATCCCATGGCGGCGAAAGATCAATTTCATTTCCATTAAATGAAAATTTCAAATCATCCTTAATTTTACCTGCAACATCTGAAATGAGCTCCTCAGTAAAATCCATAAGTTCTTTATATGTAACATAGGCATAGTAAAATTCTATCATAGTAAATTCAGGATTGTGCTGGGTAGAAATGCCTTCATTTCTAAAGTTTCGGTTTATTTCATAAACCTTCTCAAATCCGCCGACTATGAGGCGTTTGAGATAAAGTTCAGGAGCTATACGAAGATAAAGATCTATATTCAATGCATTATGGTGTGTTTTAAAAGGTTTGGCCGTAGCGCCGCCCGGTATCGATTGCATCATTGGAGTTTCAACTTCAAGAAAACCTTTCTCGTCCATAAATCTTCTGATTTCCCTTATAATCCTGCTCCTTTTTTCAAAAACTTCTTTAACGGAGGAATTCACTATAAGGTCGACATACCGTTGGCGGTAGCGCAGTTCGACATTTTTAAGTCCATGCCATTTTTCAGGCAAGGGCCTCAAACTTTTCGTTATAAGCCTTGCATCATTGCACCAAATTGTTAGCTCGCCGGTTTTTGTCTTGAATGGCTTTCCTTTGACAAGGATAATATCCCCTATATCAAAGAATTTCTTGGCAAACTTGTATTTTTCTTCACCCAAATCATTGAAGCGAAGCATTATCTGCATTTTTGAGTCTGCATCCTGAATATGGGCAAATGTTGTCTTTCCCATAACACGCATTGTCATAATTCTTCCAGCAACATTGTATTCATCCTGAATATCCTTGAAATCCTCATCCGAATATGAGCTGTATTTATCAATAAGTCTTTTTAACGGAGCAGGCGTCGGTACATCATTTGGAAATGGATTGACATTCATTTCCCTCAATTCTTTAAGTTTTTGTCTTCTTCTTGCTATAAGTTCGTTTTCTTCTTCCACTTTATCTCCTTCAACTAATTTAAATTTTCTATCAACTATTCTGTTTTTGCTTCCCCGCTTCAATCAAGTAAGATTCAATAAATTGGTCTATATCTCCATCGAGGACAGCATCTGCATTTCCTACTTCAACTCCTGTCCTATGGTCTTTTACCATTCTGTAGGGATGCAAAACATAAGAACGAATTTGATTCCCCCATGCAATATCTTTTTTTTGGCTGTGTATTGCGTCCATCTTTTCTTTTTCTTCTTGAAGCTTCAATTCATATAAGCGCGATTTTAAAATCTTCATAGCAGTCATCTTGTTTTGATATTGTGAGCGTTCGTTTTGACACCCAACGACTATTCCTGTGGGCAAGTGTGTTATGCGTACAGCTGTATCAGATTTATTGACATGTTGTCCTCCTGCCCCTCCTGCCCTGAATGTATCAATTTTAAGTTCATCTTCTTTTATCTCTATTGTTATATCGTCATCTACTTCCGGTGTAACGAAAACAGAGGCAAAGGAAGTATGACGGCGCTTATTTGCATCGAAAGGAGATATCCTCACAAGCCGATGGATACCGGTCTCTGCTTTCAAATATCCATATGCATATTCGCCATTGATAGTAATTATGACATTTTTGATTCCAGCCTCATCACCCTGCTGTAAATCGACAATTTCAGTGTGAAAATCCTTTCTTTCCGCCCAGCGAAGATACATTCTCATAAGCATCTGAGCCCAATCTTGGGATTCTGTACCTCCTGCACCAGGGTGTATGGTGAGGATTGCATTTTTTATGTCATCTTCACCTGAAAGAAGAATCTTTACTTCGCTTTTCCCAAGTTCTCTCTCAAAGCTTATAATTTCAGACTCCAATTCCTTTTGCATTTCCTCTTCATCATTTGCGCAAAGCTCAAAAAGCTCCATTAAATCTTTCGATCTGTTTTTCAGCGCTTCCCATTCCTTGACGGCTTTTTCTACATTCTTCCTCTCAGCAAGCACCTTTTTAGCTTTCTCCTTGTCTTTCCAGAAGTCCTCAGTCGAAATTAACGACTCAAGTTCGCTGAGGCGTTTTTTCTTCGACGGCAGGTCAAAGATGCCTCCCAAGTTCGTCGATTCTGTTGTTAATGTCCTTCAAGACTTTTTCAACATCAAATTCCATCTTCTATCTCTCCTTTTACAAAAAAAATTTTGTGCATATATACCATATAGGAAGAGTAAAAAGAAGTGCATCAATTCTATCCAAGATTCCTCCATGTCCCGGTATCAGCGAACCGGAATCCTTTACTTCAGCTTGTCTTTTTAAAAAAGATTCCATTAAGTCTCCTGCAGTTGCTGATAAGGATATTATTATTCCTAATAATACTGCCCATCCCAACGAAATACCACTGAAAAAATGCCATATTATAAATACTACAATAGTCAAGAATATGCCGCCTGCCAAACCTTCATATGTTTTATTAGGGCTGATTTGAGGGGACATCTTTCTCTTTCCCCATTGTTTGCCAACTATATAAGCACCTGAATCACTTGCCCATGTCCCCATAAAAACAAGATATAGATATGCCAAGCCCCCCTCAGATTTCCTTATGGCTATCAGGCATGCAAAAGGAAGACTAATAAAAAGAATCGAAAACATAAATACAAAGAGCTTTGCAAGAAAGGTGTTTTTTTGGGAAAGGACAGACATTCTGAATATCAATACAACAATTGAAACAGCGAGCAAGAAGAGAAAAAAGAGCAAATTCCTCTCTTTTACAATCGAAAGATAGTAGAAGGCTCCCAGCCCAAAAACTATCAACGGTATTCTTGGCAGGGGAAGATTGCTCTTTGCAAGAATTTCTCGCAATTCTAATAGAGAGAGAATAGATACAACCAAAAGTGCAATATATAAACCTGTAATACCTCCTTTTTCAAGGATAAGTATTACTACTGCTATCAATATTAGGGCTGAGGAATACCTCTTAGAATTGCTCATTTACATATTCTATCCTGATACAGATTTCTGCCTTTTCTGTATCTGGTCAGCAGTCAAACCAAATCTGCGCTCCCTTTTTTGGTAATCGAGAATGGCTTCATAGAGATGTTTCTTTTGAAAATCAGGCCACAAGACCGGAGTAAACCATATTTCAGCATAAGCCATTTGCCAAAGCAAAAAATTAGAAATTCGCAGTTCTCCACTTGTCCTAATCATCAAATCAAGAGGCGGTAAATCTGAAGTATAAAGGTATTGCTCAAATTCTTCTTCACCGATGTCTTCAAGTCTGATTTTTCCATTCTTATATTCCTGCGCCATTTTCTTTGCGGCATCGATTATTTCCATACGGCTGCCATAGCTTAAGGCAAGATTTAGAACCATTGCATCATTGTTGCAGGTCTTATAAATTACATCATCGAGGATAACACGCACATCCTTTGGAAGAAGGTGGATATGTCCCATTGCTTTAAGCCGTATATTATTTTGTTCCATTTCCTCCAATTCTTCCAAAAGGAAACGTTTCAGAAGTGACATAAGTGCTTTGACTTCCGACTTTGGCCTTTTCCAGTTCTCTATGGAAAAGGTATATAGAGTTAGGGCATCCACATTCAATTCTCTGCATGCCATTACGACATTTCTTACAGTTTCAGTGGCTTTTCTATGCCCATTTATCCTACTCAAATTCCTTTGCCTTGCCCATCTCCCATTGCCGTCCATAATTATTGCAATGTGAGAAGGGATTTTTGCAGGATCAATCTTCTTTAAAAGTTTTTCTTCTTCCACCGTAAAGTTTCCCATATAAATTAAAAAGGGCGAAGGTCTTACGCACTTCGCCCTTGTTATATATAAACTCCCTATTCACCGGGCTTGATCGCATCAACAGGACAAGATTCGACACAAGTTCCACAATCAGTACATTGGTCGTTGATTTTGTACATATCACCTGATTCTTCAATCGCCTGTACAGGGCATACTTCTGCACAAGTACCACAGGCAATACACTCATCTGTAATCACGTGCATTCTGACTCCACCTCCTTCCCATTCTTCCAAAAAAATCTAAATAGTCAATATTTCTTCTTCCTTGAGCTTTAATAGTTCATCCACCTTTTCAATATAAGAATCCGTTATTTTTTGAATCTTTTCAATAGATTTTTTAATTTCATCTTGAGATACGTGCCCCTCTTTCTCGAGCTTTTTCAATTTCTCATTTCCATTTCGCCTTGCATTCCTAATGGTAATCTTTTCCTGCTCCCCCATTTTTTTTACAGTTTTTACGAGTTCACGCCTTCTTTCTTCAGTTAATTCAGGGATAGGTATTCTAATCACTTTTCCGTCACTATTTGGTGTAAGCCCTAAATCCGACTTCATAATGGCTTTTTCTATTAGTCCTATTACATTGGTGTCCCATGGCTGTATCACTATAAGTCTGCTTTCAGGAATTGAAATAGTGGCAAGCTGATTAATTGGAGTGGGAGTGCCATAGTAGTCCACTTTTACTGAGTCAAGAATTGCTGCATTTGCCCTGCCGGTCCTAACCTTTGCCAATTCTTTAGTTAAAAAAGAAACAGCTTTTTTCATTGCTTCTTCAGTTTCACGAAGTACATCTTCATTCATACTTTACCCCCTGACTTCAGTGCCTACTGATTGTCCTTTTACTATCTTTTTAAGATTTCCATGCTTGCCTAAATTAAAAACGATAATGCCAAGTTTGTTATCCATACACAATGAAATAGCTGTAGAATCCATTATTTTTAACCTTTTTTCAAGTACCTGAAGATAAGTAAGTTTCTTGAACATCTTTGCTTTCTTATTTTTCATCGGGTCTTCTGTATAAACGCCGTCTACCTTTGTGGCTTTCAAAAAGACATCAGCTTTAATCTCGATTCCACGCAATGAGGCAGCAGTATCTGTTGTGAAAAATGGATTCCCTGTTCCTGCCGCAAATATTACAACTCTTTTTTTTTCCAAATGTCTTATTGCGCGACGCCTGATATATGGTTCCGCTACATCACGCATCTCAATAGCAGATAATACTCTCGTAAATACTCCGATATTTTCAAGGGCGCTTTGAAGAGCTAATGCATTTATCACGGTAGCCAGCATTCCCATATAGTCAGCTGAAGCTCTATCCATTTCGCGAGCCGAAGCGCTTACGCCCCTGAATATATTTCCACCCCCTACAACAACGGCAATTTCAGTGCCCAAAGAGTGAATATCCTTTATTTCTGCGGCAATTTTCTTGATTACATCCAGATCAATACCATACCCTTTATCACCGGCTAATATTTCACCGGAAACCTTCAATAATATGCGCTTATACTTAATTTTCCCGGACATAATCAAACTTTGAATGGTCTCAACGCAGGGAACAAGAAGAGATTAATTTTCACCTAATTGAAACCGAACGAATCTTTTAACTGTAATGTTTTCGCCAACCTTTGCAATTACACTATCTACCAGATCTTTAACCGACTTGTCTGCATCCTTTATATACGATTGTTCCATCAGGCATACTGATTCATAAAATTTTTCCAACTTTCCTGCAGCAATCTTTTCCAGAACCTTTTCAGGTTTTCCCGAATCTTTTGCCTGAGAGATATAAATCTCCTTCTCTCTTTCTATCTCTTCCTGAGGAACATCATCCCTGCTTACATATTTGGGGTTTGCGGCGGCCACCTGCATTGAAAGGTTTTTCACCAATTCCTGAAAATCATCTGTTTTAGCAACAAAATCTGTTTCACAATTTACTTCTATCAAGACTCCTATTTTACCGCCTGCATGAATATATGAACCGATTGACCCTGCAGATGTAGCGCGTGATGACCTTTTCTGCGCTGCAGCAATACCTTTTTTTCTCAAATACTCTATGGCTTTTTCAAAATCACCGTTAGTTGACTGAAGGGCTTCCTTGCAATCTAATATTCCAGCTCCTGTTTTTTCTCTAAGAGATTTTACTGACTCCGCTGATATCGACATCTTATCCTCCTAAATAATCATAGAGCAAGCAATTAAAAATTAGTTCAATCCTTCCTCATCAAAGAAATCATTTTCTTCTTCTTGAGGTACTTCTAACTGTCTATCCGTTGCCTCTGCGGCATTCTCAGCTTCAGCTTCTTCTTCTCCCTTCTTTACGACCAACTCCTTTTCTTTCCAGATTTCCTTACCTTCCAACACGGCATCTGCAATTGCAGAGGTAATCACTTTTATCGACCTAATTGCATCATCATTACCGGGAATAACATAATCTATAAGCTCCGGGTCACAGTTAGTGTCGACAAGACCAACTACTGGAATGTCAAGTATGTTTGCTTCGTTTATGCATATTCTTTCCTTTTTAGGATCAATCACAAATACGGCATCAGGCAGTCTGTCAAGAGTCTTTATGCCTCCAAAATATCTTTCAAGTTTTATTCTTTCCTTTTCAAGTTTAATAGCTTCTTTTTTTGTCATTGCATCATAAATGCCTGCGGCTTTCATTTCTTCGATCTCTTTGAGTTTTTTGACACTCTTGGAGATAGTAACAAAATTTGTGAGTGTGCCACCAAGCCATCTCTCAGAAACATAAGGAGATTCACATCTTTCAGCTTCTTCCTTGATTATTTGAGCCGCTTGTTTTTTTGTCCCAACAAAAAGAATTTTTCCACCATTGGCTGAAGTATCCTTTACAAATTGTGCAGCTTCCTTGAACAGTTTCAGTGTCTTTTGAAGGTCAATAATGTAGATATTGTGTTTCGCCCCAAAAATATATTTTTTCATTTTTGGGTTCCATCTCTTTGTCTGGTGACCAAAATGGACACCATTTTCTAGAAGTGCTTTCATGGAAATTGTACTCAACAATTCACTCCTTTCTTTCCTGTTAAAATTTGTTAACTTTCAATTCTAAAGACTTAAGTACAAAAATTTTTTTCAATCCGATTCAAATACCACAACTATTTTTTTTTTCAAGTAAAAACAGAGTATTTGCTCAATATTTATCCTCAAAATAATCTTCAAGGATTTTTTTATGGTCAAAAGCAATTTCATCAGGAAGAGTCATTTCATCAAATAGTTGTGCATCTTCAGCATCTGATGAAGCTGACAGTCTGCCACCCTTTTTTTTTGCTATGAATACAATACTGATATTATGCTGTCTTTCATCCCTCGATGGATCTGAATAAGCATGAAATTGTCTAATAAGCTCAACATCGAGAGATGTCTCTTCCTTTGCTTCTCTTATTGCACAATCTTCCAATGATTCGCCATAGTCCACATAACCGCCGGGAATTGCCCAGCCATAGGGAGGGTTTTTCCTTTTAATTAGAACTATTTTCTTCTTTCCCTCTTCTTCTACCTCAATGATTATATCAACTGTAGGTACGGGATTTTTAAAATCCCGCACCTTTGTTCCACAATTTGGACATTCTATACTTTTATAGCTCACTCTTTCGATTTTTCCCTAATTACTGCTTGCGCAGCAGAAAGTCTTGCAACCGGCACCCTAAAAGGTGAACAGCTAACATAATCAAGTCCTACGCCATTGAAGAAATCTATGGAATCAGGGTCTCCACCGTGTTCTCCACAGACTCCAACTTTAAGCGAAGACCTAGTTGACCTTCCTTTTTCTACACCAATCTTGACTAATTGTCCTACCCCATTCCTGTCAATTGTCTGAAAGGGATCCTTCTCCCTTATTCCCATCTCAAGATAGATTTTCAAAAACTTTCCGCAATCATCTCTTGAAAAGCCAAATGTTGTCTGCGTCAAATCATTGGTTCCAAATGAAAAAAACTGAGCATCCTCTGCAATTTCATCTGCTGTCAATGCGCCTCTTGGCAGTTCGATCATAGTTCCAACGAGATAGTTGATCTTTGTTTTTTTCTCCTTTATTACCTTTTGGGCTTCATCTACGACTATCTCTTTTTGAGCTTTCAATTCAGCAACATCTCCGACCAATGGAATCATTATTTCTGGGACAACAGTCTTATTTTTCTTTGCCAAATCGCATGCCGCCGAAAAAATAGCATTTGCCTGCATCCTCGTAATTTCAGGATATGTTATCCCAAGTCGGCATCCCCGATGTCCCAGCATTGGATTGAATTCATGAAGTTCCTCAACCTGTTTCAGAAGTGATTCCTTCTCCTCGATTTTTTTCGCATTCTTTTTGGCACCTTTTGCCTTTAAAGTGGCAATTTCAACCAAAAGCTCTTCCCTCTTAGGCAAAAACTCGTGCAATGGGGGATCAAGAGTCCTAATCGTAACAGGAAGCCCTTCCATTTCTTTAAAGATATCATAAAAGTCTTTTCTCTGAAGTTCGCGCAATTTATCAAGAGCCCCTGTATAATCTTTAATTGCACTACGGTATTCCTTTTCAACAGCTTTTATCTGTTCCTTTATCTCTTTTTTCCTATCTCCGCTTGCTTCCTTCAGCTGAGCTTCCAGCCCTCTGATTATATCAATGCCTTTTTGCCCTTCTTTCGCTGAAAGAATCATTTTTACAACAGTTGGTATCCTGTTGCCTTCAAAAAACATATGTTCAGTGCGGCATAAACCAATACCCTTTGCTCCAAATGCGCGGGCAATTCGCGAATCAGTTGGTGTATCGGCATTTGCTCTTATTCCAAGCCGCTTGATTTCATCAGCCCATGAAAGCAATGTATCGAAATATTTGTAAATCTTGCTTCTACTCGGCTTCATCTTTCCAGTTATAACGCGTATTATATCCGAAGGAACTGTTGGTATCTTTTCAAGGAATACATCGCCTGTGGAACCGTCAATTGATATATAATCACCTCTTTTTGCACTTTTACCTTTAATAGTCAATTTTCCAGTTTTCGTGTTTATCTGCAAGTCACCACACCCGACAACACTCGGTTTGCCCATCTGCCTGCCAACAACGGCGGCATGTGAAGTCATTCCTCCTGTTGCAGTCAGCACTCCTTCGGCAACGTGCATTCCATGAATATCATCAGGCACAGTTTCAAGACGAACCAGAACAACCTTCTTTCCCTTCTTTGTCCACTCAACTGCTTCCTCTGCAGTGAAAACTATCTGTCCTGCCGCAGCGCCCGGAGAAGCGGGCAGTCCCTTGGCTTGTGATTTTGCCTTCTGCCTCTTTGCAGGATCGAAAACAGGATGCAAAAGCTGTTCCAAAGCCGAAGGTTCGACTCTCGATACGGCTTCTTCCTTTGTAATCAATCCTTCCTCTACCATATCAACAGCAATCTTTACGGCAGCCAAGCCCGTCCTCTTCCCAACACGGGTTTGAAGCATATAGAGGTTACCCTCCTGAATAGTAAATTCAAAATCCTGCACATCTCTATAATGCTTTTCAAGTCTATCCGTAATCTGCTTAAGCTCTTTGTATACATTTGGCATAATCTTTTTCAGCTTTTCTATTGGTTGGGGAGTCCTGATTCCTGCAACAACATCTTCGCCCTGTGCATTAACAAGAAATTCGCCATAAAAAGTCTTTTCACCTGTCGCAGGATTTCGAGTAAAACCGACTCCTGTAGCAGACTTGTTTCCCATATTGCCAAAGACCATCGACTGGACATTGACGGCTGTACCCAAATCGGATGGTATGTTATTCAGTTTCCTATATGTAATAGCACGGGGATTGTTCCATGATTTGAAAACTGCCTCGATTGCCATCTGAAGCTGAACTTTACAGTTTTGAGGAAAATTAATCCCGGCAACCCTCTTTATTGCCTTTTTATATTCCTTTACAATATCCTCCCAATCTTCTGCTTTAAGGTCTATATCTAATTTAACTTTCTTTGCTTCCTTTTTTTTGTTTAGAATATGTTCAAAGACATCCTTATCAATCCCTAAAACAACATTACCAAACATCTGAATAAATCTTCTATAGCTGTCATAGGCGAATCTTCTATTACTGGTCCTTTTTGCCAATCCTTCCACTGTTTTATCATTTAATCCGAGATTCAGGATAGTATCCATCATTCCGGGCATAGAAAATTTAGCTCCTGAACGAACTGATAAAAGAAGAGGAGATTTTTCATCTCCGAGAGATGCTCCAAGAAGGTCTTCAAGTTTTTTGAGGGCTTCATCAATTTCCCACTTGATTCTCTGAGTAAGTGTGGAGTTGTTTTCATAATAGAGTCTGCATACTTCCGTTGTTATAGTAAAACCAGGAGGCACCGGAATCTGAGCGTTTGTCATCTCAGCAAGGCCTGCTCCTTTCCCGCCAAGGAGGTCTTTCATATCACCTGTACCGTCTGCCTTTCCATTACCGAAAAAATAAACATATTTACCCATTTTTCCCTCCAAAATTTATAGTTATTTTCCGGAAGAAACCTGTCTAAAATCAGCAATATCTGAAAAAAGCCGAACGATTCTTTTTAACAATTTGAGTCTATTATCTCTTACTTTTTCATCATCTGTCATAACAAGCACTTCATCAAAGAAACGATCTACACTCGACCTTATTTCGCATATCTTCCTTAATGCTTCATAATAATTACCATCATCAAGATGCTTGCGGCATTCCTTCTCTATTATCGTTACAGCATCAAAAAGCTCTTTTTCTGCATCTTCCTTTATAAGAGTAATATCAACTTCTCCTTCAATCCCATTTTCCGGAAGTATTTTCATTGCTCTTTTGAAAGCAATCGATAAGGACTCAAACCATGGCTCAGAAGTCAGTTTATGAAGGGAATCAACTCGTCTTGTTGCATCATTTAAATCACTAAACCTTGCGCTTACAACCGAATTAACAAGGTCCATTCTGTAACCTCTTGAATCAAGTATTCCTTCATATCGAGTTTTGAAAAACTCGAGAATTTTGTTTATTGTATCTTTTGCAATGTTGTCATTTATTCCATAAAGAGAAAGAGAAGTTTCGCAGAAATCTTGCAAGTCAATGGAAAACTGAAAATTTTCTATAATATTGATTATGCCTATTGCCGCTCTTCTCAATCCAAAGGGATCTTCCGAACCAGACGGGATTAGTCCTTTTGCAAAACAACCGACGATGCTGTCCATCCTATCGGCAAGTCCTATGACAGCGCCTTCTGCTGATGCAGGGATTGAATCATTTGCAAAACGCGGAAGGTAATGTTCATATACAGCATTACTTATTAAGGGGCTGCTTCCTTGTCTCAATAGATATTCTCTCCCCATAATTCCCTGCAACTCAGGGAATTCTTGAACCATTTCAGTTAAGAGGTCATTTTTGCATAATCTTGCCGCTTCAAGACAAGCATATGTGTCAAAATCTTTAGGAATATCTTTTATAATCCGCTCAGCCAATTCCTTGGACAAGGAACAGATACGTTCGACTTTTTCATACATCGAGCCAAGATTCTCCATAAAAAGAATTCCTTTCAAATCTTCGGTCCTGTCTCTGAAAGGAATCTTCATATCTTCCTCGAAGAAAAATTTTGCATCCTCAAGGCGCGCCTTCAAGACTCTTTCATTTCCCTTTTTGATATTTCCGGCAATATCCTTATCTCTGTCGAAAACAGCGATGAAAGAATTTGTCAATTTCCCATCTTCCTTTGAATTTGCTTGAATAGGAAAATAAAATTGCTGTTTTTCAATTGCTGCTAACAATACCTCTTTCGGCAATAGCAGGAATTCTTCAGAAAAAGTGCCCCTGACTGCACCGGGCATCTCCACCATAAATGTAAGAGTTTCAAGAAGTTCTTCATTCTCGACTACTATTCCTCCTGCCTCCTCAGCCCTTTGTGTAATAATTTCTCGAAGCTTATCTTTTCTCCGTATATGGTCAACAATAACACCCGCCTTTTCAAGTTTACTGAAATAATCATCAGATGATTCAATCTCAATTTCATTAGGTGAAATAAACCTGTGTCCATATGTCTTATTTGAGCTTTCAATTCCTGCAATTTCGAAGGAAACAACAGAAGAGTCATATAAAGAGCAAAACCACCGCAATGGTCTTGCAAATCTATAATCCAAGTCAGACCACCTCATCGTTTTCACAAAACTCAAAGAATTAACGGTTTTTCTTGCGATTTCAGGAAGTATATCTTTGGTATTTCTTCCCTTATGAACCTTTTTGAAAAAGAGGACTTCTCCACGATTCGTTTTTGTTTTTTCTAATCTCTCGACCTGAACTCCCATCTTCTTGGCAAATCCAATTGCAGCTTTTGTTGGGTTGCCATTATCATCATAAGCTATTGAAACTGGCGGTCCATATACACTCTCCTCTCTATCCTCCTGCTTTTCACTCAAACCTTTAACTATGGCTACAAGACGCCTGTAAGTGCCATACGAGTGAATCCCTGAAAAGGATAATTTTTCCTCCTTGAGAATATTCGCAACTATCTCCTGAATATCAGAGATAGCTTTTGGGACAAACCTTGCCGGCAAATCTTCAGAACCTATTTCAAGAAAAAATTCAGCCACTATTTCTTTGCTCCTCTATCTTTTCGCTCTTTCCTCCGACAAACTATTTCTCTTCAATAAAGGGAAACCCTGTTCTTCACGGACTTTTACATATGCTTCAGCACATCGTCTAGCTATTGCCCTTACACGCGCTATATATCCCACCCTTTCTGAAACACTGATAGCACCTCTTGCATCGAGGAGATTGAATATGTGTGAAGTTTTCAAGCAATAGTCATAGGCAGGAAGAACAAGACCTTTTTCAATTAGAGACATTCCTTCCTTTTCATACATCTCAAAAAGTTTAAAAAGCATATCGACATCAGCTTCTTCAAAGTTGTATTTCGAAAACTCAATTTCCGACTGAAGGTGTATATCTCCATATTTTATTCCATGTGCCCATTCTATATCATATACATTGTCGATTTCCTGAAGATACATTGCAATTCTTTCAATTCCATAAGTAATCTCAACAGCAACGGGCTTCACATCTATGCCACCTGTCTGCTGAAAATAAGTAAACTGCGTGATTTCCATACCATCGATCCACACTTCCCAGCCAAGTCCCCATGCACCTAAAGTCGGCGATTCCCAATCATCTTCAATAAATCTGATATCATGCAGGGAAGTGTCTATACCAAAACTTTCAAGACTTTGAATGTAAATATCCTGAATATCTTTAGGCGACGGTTTCATAATAACTTGAAACTGATAATAATGCTGAAGTCGGTTTGGATTCTCACCATATCTTCCATCTGTAGGCCTTCTCGATGGCTCAACATAGCAAACATTCCATGGCTCAGGCCCTAAAACACGAAGAAATGTTGCAGGATTGAATGTTCCTGCTCCTACTTCGATATCATAGGGCTGTTGAAGTATACATCCTTTTTTGGTCCAAAAATTTTGAAGGCTCAAAATAAGTTCTTGGAATGTCATCTGTGACTCTCTAATTTAAAAATCAATCTCAGTTAAAATCCCCTTCTCAAGTCGAAACACCTTGTCCGACCTTTTTGCCAGCTCAAGATTGTGTGTAGCTATTACAAAACTTTCATTTTTACGTTTATTCAAATCTTTCAATAATTCGAAAACAGATTCTCCTGTTTGTGAATCAAGATTACCTGTAGGCTCATCGGCAAGAACAACCCTTGGATGCATAACGAGTGCTCTTGCAATAGCAACCCTTTGCTGTTCACCGCCTGAAAGCTCAGAGGGGCGGTGTTTCATTCTCCCTTCCAATCCAACATCGGCAAGAACCGATGCAGCCCTTGCTTGTGCTTCTTTTCTATCAATTCCGCTTATTAAAAGAGGTATCATTACATTCTCGAGACTGGTAAATTCCATTAGAAGATGATGAAACTGAAAAACGAATCCAATATTCTTATTCCTAAATTCTGCCTTTTCTTCGTCAGTTAAATTATCTATATTCCTGCCATCATAATAGATGCTTCCGCTATCACAATTATCGAGCAAACCCAAAATGTGCAGTAAAGTGCTTTTACCTGTCCCTGATGCACCAACTATGCTGACAACTTCTGATTCATTTAAATCAAAATTTACATCTCTCAAAACCTCTACAGTATTTCCTCCCAATCTATAGGATTTCTTTATTCCCTGCGCTTTAATGATTTCTTTTTTATTCTGCAAATTGGTCTTTTAACGCTCTTTACTTATCAATAAAACAATTTAAAACTGCACTTCAAAGGTCAAGAAATTTAGCACTAACTACATAATAT
>RFHX01000122.1 GCA_003695725.1 Candidatus Schekmanbacteria bacterium | reverse complement strand
GTATTCCGCCTGTCAGTACCTATTGAAAAAGCAAATACAGATTATAGAATAGATGTAAAGTATTTCACACAAAAAACAATTCCTGAAAGAAAAAACTTAATTTCAAAATTTTACTGTCTGACATATTCCATAGCAAAGTTTTTAGCCCGTCGAAACTTGCCTGATATAACAGTTGAAGCAAATATAACAGATGAACAAGGAAGCGTTTTTGCTAATAAAGGGTTTCAAAGAATTGAACTGAAAGAAGCTTCTGAAATCTCCTTATTTCACAAGAAATTTTATGTACCCCCCTATTCCAAAACAATAAATGTAGTTTTTAGAATTCAAAGTAATTTTCACTCGATCCATATAAAGGATATTAAGATTTATCCTGATGATTTATCCAAATATGTATATCAGGAAGATAAATCAATAAATGAAATCAACAGAAAAATTAGAGCATTTTATTCAAAAGAATTATCACCGGAATCATTGATCAAAAAATCGGATGAGGTACTTTCAAATAGATTAGGCAAAGAATCTGCAGATTATTTGAGTTTTTTGCTGACAAAATTGCAAATGCATCGGCTCGACATTAAAAGATCAGCAAATAAACTTTTATTCGCAAATAAAGAGATCAAAGAATATCTAAGTCGTCTAAAGGAGTTGGAAAAAGATATTTCATTTACATTGCTATTGAGCAACGAAAAAAGCTCGATGGAAGGGTATGACATTCCTTAATCTAAATAATCTCTTTACCATTTACAGCAAATTTGACCAGATCACCTTTGAAATCATATTTTCTTACTACTACTGACCTTTTTGAAACAGACAAATTAGACATCAGTAAATCACTCTCAATCGTTATTGGATTGATAGATAAATCGCCATTTATAAAGTATCTTGACGAAGGAACATAGATATCAGATGACTTATCGGCCAAAAACAATATACCAATATTTTCAGGATTTGAAACCTCATCTCTTACTATTAAAAAATTTTCTTCCGTTGATATCTCTCTATTAAATGAAATAGATGAATCATTATAGGATGTTATCAATTTATCCCTCAATTTCTCTTTCATAAAAAGTCCTACCCTCTCACTTCTTCCTGCAGTAAGCTGAAAAATGCGGAGTGCAATATTCTTTTCGGGGCTCATAGTATTACTTTTAAGCATTCTACACTTACCTGATGTTTCTATTTTACCACTCGATTCTATACATTTGAAATCGTTATTCAAAACTCCTGATGAAAATGCCTCACCATTCTTATCTATTCCCATAATTCCACTATCGATAAGGGATTTCTCATTGGACTTAAATACCGCTTTGAATGTACCACCTTTCTTCAAATTCGTTATTAAATAATAATGCCTGTTGCTATATACTTTGATCCCACAATCGTCAAAATATTCATCAAATATCTCTTCATAGGGCAGATGAGACGCATTTAGAAAAGATTCTTCTTCTAAATATGCCTGTAAATATGTATATGCAATATAGGAGAGATATCTGTCGTCAAAATTATAGAGTGACACCATTCTTTCATCTTTGATGGCTTTTCTTATAAATTCTTTTATGGCTGAGGCTCGGGCATTTTTTCCTGAAATAATTTCAAATCCATGAGGAATAAGATATTCTGTATTTCTACTTGAAAAAATTCCTCCTGCTGAAAAATCAGGAAAAAGAAAATAGGAAATAAAATCAACTGCCTTGTTTATGACATCTGCCAAATCCTTTAGAGGATTTTTTTGGAAGTATTTACTCAAATAATCAATCATTAGCGATAAGTAGCCAATGTCAGGGCCTCCATATTCATCAAACCATCCTTCTCCTTTCTGATTGCGGCAAATAAACTCTATCTTTTCTTCAGATGCTTCCTTATATTTTGTTTTACCTGTAAGGAGATACACATTGTATAGAGCAATTGCCGCTCCTGATTGTTGATTCAAAACTCTTCCTTCATCCTTATTTATTAAGAATTCGGCTGTTTTAATTATCTCCTCCTCAGGATATGATTCGTCATCAAGGAATTTTTTCACTAAAAGGAAATATTCTGTAACAGCATAAAGCGTAAATGCTGATGCGACAAAACTGCTTTCATTTGGATACCATTCATTAAATGAGCCATTTTTATTTTGAATTTTTTTCCAAAACTCGATTGCTGCACGACTATAGGCCAATATATTATTATTTTTTCTATAAACATTCAGTTCATTGTCTATGAGATAAAGCAATAGTAAAGTTAAACAGCTTTCCTGACATCTTGCCGCAGGAGTATCACAAATATTATAATGCCAATACTGTCTGTCAAAGCATCCATATGTTTTCGACATAACATTTCTATCCTGCAAACCCAAAAGTCGCGGTGTTTGCTTCAATACGGACATCAAATAGGCATTCTTACTTTCCAATACTTTTTCTCCTCAACAATCTCGATGTTATCCTAAAAAGAGAAAATGGCAAAATTCTAAAAATATTTATAAAAAGATTTCTCCACCTGTAAAAGATTAAAAAATACTTGTCGAAAGAAGATAAAGTCATTTCTAAAAGTGATGATGGATAATTATTAAACTTCGGATATTCTTCATTTGCTACTGCAATCCGTTTCAATGCGCCTCTTTTTTTGAAGTCTATTACAAATTTATGGGAATCAACTATCATTTCCGCATTTGCCTCTTCTATAACCAATTCTGCACCTTCAAGAATACTTTGCGCCTCTTTATTTCTAACTATAACCGAATTCCAACCCTCACCAGTTTTTTTATACCACGCATCTCCAAAAGAGATATCCGATAATTCTGCAGAATAATCAGGACAAGTCGAACATCTTTTAGGCAAAAAGAGATAATTCAAAAGGCTGTAATCCTCTTTACTTACGAACTTTCTATTACCCTTTGTATCCTCAACAAGGAATCCTCCCGGCCATCTGCCTGAACGATAATAAATGTTTTCAATATCATTTCTCATCATCCCTAATTTTCTTATCAGAAAGAATGTTGCCTCTCTTTCCATATTAAAACCGCAAAACAAACCGATATGAAGTATTATTTTATCTCTTAGCGGTGAAATGGCTTCCTCTGCTTTTCTCAATCCATGTAAGTGACAGGGAAGGCCCACTACAGCTGCTTTATCATCATCTTTCATCTCTCTTAAAAGTTTGTTCAACATCACCGGTTGATACTTCGATTGTCTACTGTCTTCAACATCTTCAATGTTTCTTGACAAATAAGGATATGCCGCAAAGGGATATTTGTTATCGATTTTAACGGTAAATGCACAATTTATCAGATTCTCCTTGAATAAATATTTCAGAAGAGCTGAAACTCCTCCTCCTGAAGCAGAAAACTGAGCATCTTTTTTGTCTATACTTCTTGCTGACAATACTTTGAAAAAAAAACCGAGATAGGGATTGAAATCTGATTCTTCATCTTCACAATATGGAGGAAAGTCAACTAACATGCCGGGACAGACTTTTTTGCATAAACCGCATCCTGTACATTCCTCTCTGTTTAGAACTATTGGAAATCCTCTATCATCTTCTCTAATTATCCCTTCAGGACATACGCCTTCACAAGTGCCGCATCTTGCGCACAAAGCATCTGGAATTACTTTCATTCTATTTTTATCATTTCCACTAATAAATAGGTCTCCTTTTCCCAAAATTCATAATTACACTCAATATTACTTTTGTATAATAAGGCAAGAACTATTGGACAAAATTATCAGCTGTCTCTTTTGAGGATTTCCTTTACAAAATTCTCTCCACTTTCATCTTTTGAATTCTTTACTGTTATTACTTCCGCAAGAAGACCAATCGAAATAAATTGAATACCTACAATGATTAAAAGTACGCCAAGAGACAACAGAGGTCTGTCTCTTAATTCCCATGCTTTTACTCCGTAAATTAAAAAGAGTATATGTCTTACCAAGAGGACAAAATTAGTAATAAATCCTGCTGCTGCTACTAAAAGTCCAATGCTTCCAAAAAAGTGAAGTGGTTTCCACCGGTATCTTGTAAGAAGGATAACCGTAAGCATATCCAAAAAACCTCTTGTAAACCTTTCAATTCCATATTTTGAAAAACCATATTTTCTTGCATTATGCTTTACAACTACTTCGCCTGTTTTATACCCTAATCTCTCGGCAAGGACAGGGATATATCTATGAAGCTCTCCATAGATTGAAATATTATCAATAACCTCCCTTCGATAGGCCTTGAATCCACAGTTGAAATCGTGAAGCTTGATTCCTGTTATGAAGGAAACAAACCAGTTGAATATTCTCGAAGGAATCACTTTTGTCAAAGGATCATTCCTTCTTTTTTTCCATCCAGAAACAAGGTCATATCCTTCATTTAGTTTTTTCAAAAAAAGTGGAATCTCCGAAGGTTCGTCCTGTAAATCAGCATCCATTGTGAATACAATATCACCTGACGCAAGTTTAAATCCTGCCGACAGAGCCCAAGCTTTTCCCACATTCTTTCTAAGTTTTGCCACTATGACAGACTTGTCTCTTCTAAATATTTCCAGCAGTTTTTCATAAGATGAATCAGTGCTTCCATCGTCTATAAATATTATTTCATAATCAGCAGAAAGTTTTTTAAGAACATCTGAAAGTTTTTCATAAAGTTCATTGATACTTTCCTCTTCATTGAAAAGAGGAATAACCACAGAAATCTTTTTGTCCTTTATATATTCAACTTCTTCCACTTTTTCTCTCATTGAATATTATCTCTGGATTACTCTTTGTTTTTTTTCATTGTCATATTCAATTTCAAGAATGAAATAACCGGGTTTAATTGTGATATTCCATTCACAAACGACAGACTTTCTCAACTTTTCATTCTTTCGGATTATTTTGTTTATATTGTATAAAAATCTCGGATACGATGTAATTATATAAGAGGGCCTCTCATTATAAATATAATTTTCTATGCCTCTTTTATCATATTGATAAATATGCCTCAAAGAAAAGATCAAATAATTCGGGTAAAGAAGTATCCAGTCAACATTTTTCCAAGACAGTCCTGCACGAAGTGCAATATTTGGATCACCACCTGTACACTTAGCAAGAAGTACTTTTTCATTGGGAGATACATTATTTTTCATCCAGCTTATCAAATTTTCACTTTTTTTATAAAAAACAGGAAAAATCCTTTGATTTCCATAAACAATGACAGCAAAGGTTGTAAAG
>RFHX01000121.1 GCA_003695725.1 Candidatus Schekmanbacteria bacterium | reverse complement strand
TACGATCTTTTTTTAGCATTTTTTTTGGCAACATTTTTTTTAGAATGTTTTTTAATACTGAAAAAATCATTCAGATGACTTTAAAAATCTGTCCTTTCAAAAAAAGGAGATGAAAAAATTACCCAAAAGGTTGAAAAGCAGAAGAAATCCAATATATGCAATAAGAAAGAGCGGCTCTTTCCATAAAACTGATAAAATAAGTTTTGTATTCTTTATGAAACCTTTTTCATTTGAATTGATTACGATCAAGATTAGATATTTCACGAGAAAATAGCTGCAGAGAATAAAGCTGATTAAGAAAACTGCTGATTTGCCTGACATCATTGCAAAATCTCTTTTATTACTTCTTTCAATTCTGTCAAATCAGATGATTTTACAACATAGGCATCTGAAGCCCATACTCCAAAATCCTGTTTATATTCATCGTAAGCTGTGCACATAATCACTGGAAGTTTTTTGTCTATTTCTTTTATCTTTCTCAATAGCTCGACACCATTGGATTTTTTCAATTTAATATCGAGAGTAATCAAGTCGGGTGATTCTGTTTTTAACAATTCAAGGGCATCGTCTTCATCTTCTGCTGTAATAACTTCATATCCTTCATCGGAAAGCTCAGCTTGATAAAGGTTTCTGATATTTTCTTCATCATCGATTACGAGAATCTTTTTCATAGCTCTTTACCTCCTTCAATGGAGTTTATTTCGATATACCCACATTTTTTTGGTTTATTTCAAAAGGAAGAGAGAATTCAAAAACAATACCCTTCCCCAAGTTGTTTTCAATGCTTATACTTCCATGATGACTTTCTATTATTTTTTTTGTGATTGCAAGTCCTAAACCGATACCCGTATTTTTAGTTGTGAAGAAAGGATTAAAAATATTGTTTAGAATATTTGGAGGAATACCTCCGCCTGTGTCTGAAATCCTTACACAGACTAAGTCCTGGCCGTTTTCTACCTTTCTGTATGTATCGAGCGAAATGATTCCATTTTTCCCAATCGCCTGTGACGAATTATTGATTATATTTATTATTGCCTGTTTGATTCTGATTTCATCGAATTTGAAGGGAGGTATGTTATTGTCTAAATCTGTTTTGATAGATATGTTTCTCTCAGCAAATTCTGCCCCAAACATTGTAACAATTTCGTCAATAAGCTCATTGATATTGTTTTCTTTTACATCCAAAATTGGTTCTCGTGAAAAAGTCAATATTCCTTTCAATATTTCTTCGAGCCGCTCAACCTCTTTAATAATTATATCAACATATGTTAATTCATTTGGAAAATTTTTCAGCTTCTTTTTCAGTCGTCTGGCAAAACCACCTATTGAAACAAGAGGGTTTCTAATTTCATGAGCCACATTGGCTGCCATTTCACCTAACGCTCTGAATTTTTCAGATTCTATGAGTTTGTTTTGGAGGCTTTTGAGCTCATCGTTAGTTTCCTCGAGATAGGAATAAAGGCGTGTAGTTTCAATTGCCAATCCGGCCTGATTGGCAAAGACAGCAAGTGAATTTAGCTCATCTTCTGTTATTGGCTTTTTATTATACTTGTTATCTGCAATTAGAATTCCAATTACTTTGTCCCTTGCCATTAGCGGGACCGATGCAAAGCAATCTGTCTGAAGTTTTTCTTTTATCTCTTTACTAATACGCAAACCATTTCTTTCTCCCACTACATTGAAAGGTTTTTTTTCTTTGACGGTCTTGGAGAGAACATCATCAGGGTCAGAAAGGTCAATTCTAATTGATTTTGCTATTTCATTTACTTTCGATGCAGAGAGGTTATGTATGTAATCTTCAGAAGTCAAGGCATCGGACAATGTGAAATCAGAAGTTGTCAGTTCATTCCAAATTCGTATTGCTTCTTCTTCACTTTCCGGACCGACACCGAGCATTCCTTGAAGCATATTGGTCCTTTCATTGAGCATAAAAATAAAAGCTCGATTAAATCCAAGCCCCTTATGCATTGTTACTGCTGTAAGAACCATATATAGCCTTCTTGTTAGATTTGTTGTCAATCGTAAGGCAGTTGACATTTCATGGAGAATTGTAAGTTCCCTGACCTTTTTTTGCGTTTCTTCAGTTGTTTTTTCCATATTTTCAAAAGTAAACATTTTTTCAAAGATAATTGCCGCCTGATTGGTGAGATGTGACAGGAGATTGATGTCATTATCAGTAAAAGACGATTCAATTGTCCCGTAAGGTGAAATTTTATCAAAGAGAGATAATGTCCCTACTACTTTTTCTTCAATTTTAAGTGGAATGCAAACCAAAGAATGTAACTCAAAATCACCGACGATTTTTTCCTTGATTTCACTATTGCTCAGAGACAATGGAACCCCTTTTTCTGCAGCTTTACCGGCAGTAAATTCTCCTTTTTTTACTATCGGATATTTTTTTACTATTTCTTCAACGTTATGGTGGGCTTTAATTTCCAATAGATCTTTTTCGTTATTTAAGATTCGCAGGATGCATCCTCTTGAAGGTACAAGCTCAATTGATTTTTCAATAATCAATTGAAAAACTTCACCTACAGAATTTGCCTTTGTAAGAATTTTCCCAATTTCATTCAATTTTCTCAGTTTCTCGAGATTCTCTTCTGCTTTGTAGATTGT
>RFHX01000120.1 GCA_003695725.1 Candidatus Schekmanbacteria bacterium | reverse complement strand
GATTTCAAATATCGGTCATTGGCGGGGCAAACTGCACGTCTGCTGAATATGACAAAGCCGAGGAATTGGGGCAGGGATTGGCAGAATTAGGCGCTGTCGTTGTTTGCGGAGGGCTTGGAGGTGTTATGGAGGCAGTATGCAAAGGCGCCAAGGAAAAAGGCGGCATCACTGTCGGAATACTACCCGGTGAGGAATTCAATGCAAATCCCTATGTTGATATAACTATTGTGACAGGGTTGAGCCATGCACGGAATGTGCTTGTCGCAAGAAGCGGAATTTGTGTAGTGGCCGTTGGAGGAGGATACGGCACTTTGTCTGAAATTGCCATTGCCCTTAAACTTGGAAAGAGAGTTATTGGAATAGATAGCTGGAATATATCTGATGATGTTATTGGTGTTTCGTCAGTAGATGAAGCATTATCTATAATAGAGGAAACTATCAATAATGTATGAAAAAGAGACTGTTGCTTACAGGGGCAAGTGGTTTTGTTGGTTATAATTTTCAGGAAAAACTTTCAAAAGACTACAAAGTATTTGCCCATTACAACAGGAACAAATTTGTAAAAAGAAAATGTACACCCTGCCGATTCGATTTAGCAGACTCAAAGGCGCTTCATAATGTATTTGATGAAATCAAACCTCATATAGTTATCCATAGTGCAGCGATTTCAAATGTAGAAGATTGTGAAAAAAATCCATCTTTAGCCTTTAAGATTAATAGGGATATTACAGGCAAGATTGCAGAATTATGTAGTAAGCATAATTCCAAACTTGTATTTCTTTCAACTGATATTGTTTTTGACGGAAAAAAAGGTAATTATGTAGAAACTGATGAAGTCAATCCACTGAATGCATATGCGTCATCGAAGGCGGAAGCTGAAGAGGAAATCAAAAGAAAAATTGATGATTATTTGATATTGAGAATTTCCCTTACATATGGTTTAAAAAATCCTAAATATAAATCTTTTTTGGATAAAATGATCGATTCACTAAAAGATGGGAGAGAATTAAATCTTTTTACAGACCAAATAAGATGCCCGAATTATGCTGAAGATGTAGCCGAAATAATGCTGAGACTTATCGAAAAGAAGCAAAAAGGAATATTCCATTGCGCAGGGCCTCAAGCCTTATCAAGATATGAGATAGGAAAAATTGTTGTCGATACATTCAATTTGGATGAAAGAAAAATTAAACCTGTGAAAGTAGATGAGTACCAACTACCTTTTAAAAATGGCAGGGATTGCTCGCTGAATTGTCAAAAGGCATATTCAATTTCAGGATTTGTGCCAAAAAAATTTGTCGAAAGACTCATTGCAGTGAAAAAGGAGTATTAAAATCGAAGAGATTGTCACAAGAATAGATAAAGCCGTATATGGTGGATACGGGCTAGGACATTTCTTTGACAAGGTTGTATTGATTCCGAAGACTATTCCGGGTGAAACTGTAAAAGTTGAAATTATTGATGATAAGAAGGATTATCTCCTCGGGAAAGTTGTCGGTTTTATAAAATCCTCCACTTTTAGGCGAAATCCGCCTTGTCCATATTATTCTCAATGCGGCGGATGTCACTATCAGCACATAGAATATAATTACCAAACAAAAATCAAAGAGGATATTGTTAAAGAAACATTTAAGAGGGTAGGGGGGATAGAAGATATAGAAGTCAATTCTATGATTACCTCCCCTTCTGAATTTGGATACAGAAACAGAGTTGAGCTTAAAGTTACGAGAAAAGTGCAGAAAAACGAGCCGTATTTAGGTTTTTATATGGAAAATTCTCATAAAATTGTGCCAATTGCAAGATGTCTGTTATGCGGCAATAGAATTAATGAATTGATAGAAGCATTAAACTTTTATAGCCCTATAGTATTCAAAAAGAATTGTGAAAACTTGAAGCTTATCTATAGCGCATCATCTGATAAATTGTTATTGAAGGCAATAGGTAAGAATTTGAATAAACGCACAATGGAAAATGCTTTGAATGATTTGAAGAAGTATGTGAAAGGTATTTCTGGAATTGTTTTTGGGTATGGAAATAAGAAAAATTCCTTTGGCAAAGAGTATGTGTATGAAAGAATAAAAGATATCAAATATCGAGTAAATTCAGATAGTTTCTTCCAAATAAATAATTTATTACATGAAGTTCTGCTTGAAACTGTAATAAAGATTTTCAAACCCAAGAAAAAGGAAAAGATTCTTGATTTATATTCAGGTGTTGGCACTTTCTCACTTCCTTTGGCGCAAAAAAGCTCAATTGTAGTTGGTATTGAAAGTAATAAAGATGCTGTTGATGATGCAAAATTTAATGCTAAAAGCAATAAGATAACAAATATCTCCTTTATAGAAGGTGATGCGGCTGAGGAATTGGAAGGCGCTTTAAAGAAGACCAAATTTGATTCTATCTTTATCAATCCGCCAAGAAGTGGCTGTAGTACAGAGGTGAAAAAAATACTTTCAAAAGCCGAAGTTTCTAAAATCTTTTATCTCTCCTGCAATCCTTCCACCTTGGCTCGTGATTTGAAGCAATTTCTAAGCAAAGGTTTTAAAATTAAGACAGTCCAGCCATTTGACCTTTTTCCTCAAACAATGCATATAGAAACCGCAGTATTGTTGAGTAGGGAATCATAATAGGTAAAAGAAGAAAGGATTAAGTGTATTATAAAATCATATATATTTAATGTCTGATAAGATATATTATGTAAACTTTTATAT
>RFHX01000119.1 GCA_003695725.1 Candidatus Schekmanbacteria bacterium | reverse complement strand
TTCAGGAGCAATTCACCTATTTTAGTGCTCATATTCTTATTCTTGAAAAGATTGATAGATTCAAAAGTCCTTGAAATTTCAACAGCGCTCAAATTTTCTCCCTTCTTTAAACTCGAATAAAGAGATTTAAGCTCTTTCAATCCAGAAATGCTAAGTCCTAATCTCCTGTTATTTTTTATGATTTCTTCAATCAATCCCATAATCAAATAAAAGAGAATCCATCTATCGCCAACTCCTGTTACTTTATTGTTGAATCCCAAGGATTCTGCAAATTCACCTGTACCTGCATCGCTTTCAATTGTATTGATAATAAGAGGATTACTCACTCCTTCCCATTGATAACTCATAAAATTTGCCACAAGTGATGCCGTTTTATCGCCATCTAAAATATCTATTTTTCTATCTCTTAAATCTGCTTCAAGACGGATAAATCTATCCCCATCTGCATCAAAAACCAATCCTGTTAGAATATCCTTCTTTTCATTTAATCTATTTTTTTTCTGTGAAAGTATCCTCATCATCTTCTCAATTATAGGAGACATATGACTCTTATCAGACAACTCCCATACACTTTTTCCCTCAACCATTGTAACGCCACACCCATCATTGACATTTTCTTTCAAATCACCTGCTGTTTCCACAACATCCCCAAATCCAACCTTTTTGAAAACATCTTTTGCTATCCCTGAATATCCCCCATTGGCTGAATCCAAAAGTATATGAAAATTCGATTTATCATATCCATTTGGAATGAGGTGATTTCTTGGATCAATCATAAATTCTTTGAAACATTCAACAGCATCACTTTGCATTTCTATAATTTCAGCAACTTTTTTCTCTTTTTTTGCTTTATATAGATTTATGTCAAACAACATCTTTGTAAATTCTATCTCATCTACCGGCAATAGTTTCATTCCTAAGGGAGACAGAAATATTTTGATACCATTTTGGTCTGGTGGATTATGAGATGCAGTAAGCACAGCTGCACAGCAAGCGCCAATATACTGCATAAAAATTACAGCCGCAGGCGTTGGTACAGTACCTGCTATTACAATTTTCCAACAGCTTCGCGACAATCCTTCAATAAATGAACTATTGATAAATCCATCTTTGTCACGCGGATCCCATCCAACTACGACTGAATCCTTTTCTGACAAGAGTTTTTTTCTTTTCAAGAATTTACCGAGGCAATAGCCATAGAGAAAACTAAATTCTTCTGTAATAACTCCTTCATTGATATATGCTTGAAGAGGGTGAAGTCCTTTTATCCTTTTATTAGAAGAAGACAATACGATACCTCTAACACCATCTGTACCTTGTATCTTATCCGGTCTTCTATCTTCTACAATTGCCATCTCAATTCCTCATTAAAGTTATTCATTCAAGCGCGGGTCAAGAGAATCTCTCAAACCTTCCCCCAAAAGGTTATACGATAAAACTGCCATCAATATAGCAAGTCCCGGATAGAGAGAAAGCCACCAAGCAATTTCAATATTGTCTTTCCCTTCCGTCAAAATGTTTCCCCAACTTGCAACAGGCGGTTGTACACCCAATCCAAGAAAACTCAATGCAGATTCCGTCAAAACTGCCGCAGCTATTCCCAGTGTTGCAGAAACAAGCACAGGAGCCATAGCATTTGGCAAAATATGAAAGAACATTATCTTGATATCTCCAACTCCAATTGCTTTTGCGGCATTGATAAAATCTCTTTCCTTCAAGCTCAAAATCTCTGCCCTAACAAGTCTGGCAACTCCCATCCAACTTGTAAAGCCAATGACAACCATTATATTCCATATGCTTGGCTCAAGCATTGCAATGACAGCAAGTATTAGAAAGAATGTAGGGAAACATAACATTATATCAACGAACCGCATAATAATAGAATCAACAGTTTTCCCATAATAACCGGCAATACTTCCAAGAATAATTCCTATTATAGTGGATATCCCAACAGCAACAAAACCCACAAGCAATGAAATTTGCGACCCATAAATCACCCTTGAGAAAACATCTCGCCCAAGTGTATCAGTGCCAAAGATATGCTCTTTATTAGGAGGTTGAAGAATCTGCTTTACATCAATTTCATTTGGGGGATAGGGAGAAATATAAGGAGCCAAAAAAGCAATGATAAAAAAGAAGGCAACCATTACAAAACCGGCAATTGCCAGTTTATTTCTTTTAAAATTCCTAAAAAAAATCTTAACAAGTGTATCTCTTTTATCTTCCTTCCGCATAAAAGCCAACCTCTAATATCTGATGCGAGGGTCAACAAGGGCATAACTAATATCAGCTATAAGATTTCCAAAAAGCGTCAAAAAAGCGCTAATAGAAAGAGTGCCCATAATGACAGGATAATCCCTTGACATAACACTCATAAAGAAAAGTTGTCCCATCCCTTGTATGGCAAAGATTGTCTCAAATATAACGCTTCCCCCCACAAGTCCGGGTATGGATAAGCCAAGAATTGTAATTACAGGTAAAAGTGCATTGCGTAAGGCATGTTTCCCAATAACATCTTTCTTATCCAGCCCCTTTGACCAAGCAGTGGTAATATAATCCTGCCTAATCACCTCAAGCATATTTGAACGCACATATCTTGAAATACCCGCAAGTCCGCCAAATGCTGATACAAAAAGAGGAAGTACAAGATGGGAAGCATAATCAAGGATTTTCCCAAGGAAGCTCAATGATTCATGGTTTATAGATTTAATGCCGGATATTGGAAGCCAATTAAGATTAACTCCAAAAAAAATCATCAATAAGAGAGCAAGCCAAAAGGTAGGCACTGCAAATCCTACAAATACCACTACTGTGGTAATTTTATCGAAAAGAGAATATTGATAGGCGGCAGACAAAACACCTATAGGAAGAGCTATAAAAAAAATTATAAGAAGGGAAAGAAAATTTATTGTTATGGTTATGCCTATTCGTTCCTTTATCTTTTCTATTACAGGCCTTCTGTCAGGAGAAAAAGAGCGCCCAAAGTCAAGGAGGATAAATCTTTTCAGCCAATTGATATATTGAATATACAGCGGTTTATCTAACCCATAGAGTTTTCTAAGTTGTTGTTTTGCTTGTGCAGAAACTTTTGGATTAAACTGCGTCTGCAAATCCGTTGGCTCACCGGGTGCAAGATGAATGACTGTAAAAGTTATGAGTGTAATACCAAAAAAAAGAGGAATCATCGCCATAATTCTTTTTAAAATATATCTGCTCATATCAATCTTGTAATAATATTTCTTCCAGAAAAAATCTTTAAATTGTTTAAAAACTACTGCAGCAAATCGAATGCATTTCAAATACTACTCTTTTGTGAAATAATTTTTATAACTTATTTTCTATTTTGAATACAAGAGGCTTTTATGGTTTAATCCGAAAAAGCTGATATCAATGGAATATTAGACTTAAATGAAGCTCATCCCGAAGGTCTTTGAATCTCATTCTCCAAATTAAAAATCTGCTTAGCCAAGCATTCGAATGAAGAAGCAAAAAATCAATCTTACAGAAACACCAGCTTGTCTAATTTTTTATAACGATATCTTAATCTTAAAAACATCCTAAAATACAAGCGCAAATTAGAAATTCCAGATGTCAAGTCATATCTGCCAAACATTTAAAACTTGTTTCCAAAAACTATCCTGTTCATTTTCAAAACCATACCTTCTAAAATTTCTTTGCGAAAGATATATC
>RFHX01000118.1 GCA_003695725.1 Candidatus Schekmanbacteria bacterium | reverse complement strand
GTTTTTAACTTTCCCACAACTCATTTTAAAGTAAAAAAATTTTTTCTTGATTTATTATCATTTTCATTAATATTTATTAGCAACCCACACAACAAAAAATCTTCAACAATTATGGAATACAGAGAACTCGGAAAAAGCGGCATAAAAGTTTCAACAATCGGACTGGGCACATGGGCAATTGGTGGTATGTTTTGGGGAAAAACCGACGATGCTGAAGCCATAAAAGCCATAGAAGCATCGATCGATTATGGAATCAACCTCATCGATACTGCACCTGCCTACGGCACTGGACATTCAGAAAAACTTGTCGGCAAGGCAATAAAAGGCAAAAGAGAAAAGGTCGTAGTAGCAACCAAGTGTGGCTTAGACAGAAAAAAAGGATTCATTATTGACCTAAAACCGAAAAAAATCAGACAAGACTTGGAAGAATCCCTGATGTTTTTAAATACAGACTATATTGACCTTTATCAGTGCCATTGGCCTGACCCTAAAACTCCCATTGAAGATACAATGGAAGAACTTCTAAAAATGCAGTCGGAAGGCAAAATTCGTGCAATAGGAGTTTCCAATTTCGACCTTGAACTTCTAAAAAAAACCGTTTCCATAGCGCCGATTGCAAGCCTTCAACCTCATTATTCACTGCTCAAAAGAGATATTGAAAAAGACATTCTTCCCTTCTGCAGGCAAAACAATATTGGCATTCTTGCATACGGCTCATTAGGAAGCGGAATACTGACAGGCAAATATAAAAAGAGACCTTCATTTGCAGGAAATGATGCCCGTTCATTTTTCTATCCTTTTTACAAAGAGCCATATTGGAGTAAAACCCAAGAATTGTTGAAAGAGATGGAAAAGATTGCCAATAAATATGATAGACCTCTCTCTCACATTGCAATAAACTGGATAAGGCAGCAAGAGGGGATTACATCAGCGCTTGTTGGTGCAAAGAACGCCTCTCAAGCAAAATCAAATGCCCAAGCCGCTGAATGGCAATTATCTGCCGATGAACTTGCCTACTTATCAGAAAAAGCAACGGCAATCTTTTAAAAGGTATAGAAAGCTTTAATCAACCAATGTCCTCAAGAAATCTTCCAAGCGATGCTCTCCATAGTGAGGCGCATCGAGTTCCATACCTCCAATGGCAACAAAAAAGCAAATCATATCTGCGAGATTCTGATTAAAGGGTCTTGCTATAATCGAGATGAGTTTCAAAACCCAAATGGGGATATGCCTAATTCTCGGCTCTTTTCCAAGTACTTTAAAAGCAAGGAGAGCTACCTCTTCGTGGGTAAAGGTTTCAGGGCCTCCCACAGGGACATACTTATTCTTCATCTCAGGATTTGTAAATGCATCAACTGAAACCTTGGCAAGGTCTATACCGTGAATGGGATTATATTTTGTCTGTCCTGAGCCAAAGACATATGCAGTGCCTCTGCTTTTGATTACTTCAAATTGTTTCCTTGTATCATCAAAAAAACCTGTTGGTTGCGTTACAGTCCAATTCATTCCTGATTCCTGAAGGGCTTTGGCAACAGCTTCCTTCGCCTCAGCTATTTTCACTGTCTTTGCCATTTCTTTACTGCCAATCGTTGATGTAAAAACAAAGTGTTTTACTCCTGCAGCTTTTGCGCGGCGAACAATATTCATATTTGCGCCGTAATCAACATCCCAGATAAGTGGTTTTTTATCAAAGGTCATAAAACCTATGCTTGAAAAGACTACATCAATGCCATCGCACAACCCTTCAAGAGTTTCATCCTTTGTTGCTTCCCCTACGAAGATATCATCGCAAAGCTCTTTTATCCCTATTTTTTCAAGCTTCTCTGGATTTCTTGCAAGAGCACGCACCCAATAGCCGCGCCTTTTACATTCTCTGACCACATTGCTTCCAAGATAACCAGTTGCCCCTGCGACGAGCACCTTTAATGGTTTTTCCGTCCCCTTTTCATCATTTGCCATTAATTTTTTCCTCCTTACATCTCTTGTTTTTTTGTTATTTACATATCAAAAATTTTACCGGGATTCATTATATTTTTTGAATCAAAGGCTTTTTTTATTTCCTTCAAAAGGTTAAGCTCTGCTTTTTTAATCGATATAGGCAAATAATCCTTTCTAATCGCTCCTATTCCATGCTCAGCTGCAATTCTCCCTCCAAGCTCGGATGTTTTAACATAAATTTCTCTGCAAAACACTGAATATCTTTTCAACCACTCCTCTTCACTCAAACTGCCCGGAAACATCGTAATATGAATATTGCCGTCTCCAGCGTGTCCAAAACAGGATGCTTCAAAACCTTCCTTTTCAGAAATCTTTTTAATTTCCGCAAGAAGTGCCGGAATTTTAGCTCTTGGCACAACAGGATCCATACTTCTGCATAGAAGACTTCTTTCTCCTGCCGCTTCAAAAAGGCAGCGTCTGAATTTCCACAACCTTTCGCGGCTTGCTGTCCCTTTTGCAACAAGTACATCTGCGGCATTATTTTCATCACAACACTGTTCAATTGTTTCCATCTCTTCTTCCAAACTTTTTTCATCATTACCATTTAGAGCAAAGAGAAGATGCGCCTGCGCATCAGGGAAGGGTGGCTTCTCTTTGAGATATTCCTCTCCAAGCTTTAGCGCCGAGTTATCCATTAGCTCTACTGCAGTTGGAATGACTCGGCGTTTCAAAAGCATTGAAACTGTCCTTGAAGCATCTTCGACCTTGTCAAAAGCAACTAATAAATCGATTCTTTTGCCGGGTAAAGGAAGCAGTCGGAGTATTGCTTTTGTGATAATTCCAAGTGTACCCTCAGAACCAACAAAAAATTGTGTTAAACTATATCCTGTAGCATCTTTTACCACCTTACCACCTGTTTCGATTATTTCCCCTGACGGCAAAACAACTTCCAATCCGCAAACATAGTCCTTTGTCGTGCCGTATTTTACGGCATAGGGACCTCCTGCGCCCTCAGCTATGTTGCCTCCAATACTACAGCTATCTAAACTTGCAGGGTCAGGAGGATAAAAAAGTCCTTCTTCTTCCACAAGGCGGTGAAAATTTCCCGTGATAATTCCCTGTTCAACTACTGCCATTAGATTATCTAAATCGAGGTCGATGACTTTATTCATTCGTTCCAAAGAGATAACAATTCCGCCATATAGAGGCACTGCTCCTCCGCTCAATCCATAACCCTGGCCACGGGGAGTTATCGGTATCTTTTTTTCATTGGCAATTTGAACTACTCTTTGTATCTGAGACACATTTCGTGGTTTGATAACCAAATCAGGCCGCGCTTCCAACCCCTTTGTTTGGTCTCTTGAATAAGCATCGAGGATATCTTCATCAAAGAAAACCAAATCTGCCCCAAGCTCTTTTTCAAGGAGAGAAATCAACGAATCACTAACTTTACCGTAGTCTGTCATTTTAATTATATGCTATTTAATTAACATAAATATATCTATTTATATAATTTTTTTATTATTTTCAACAAATAACTTTTCCGAATCTTGCTCTCTCTATGAGATCCCAAATGGTTTTATGAAGATTATTTAAACTCATTTTCAAAAAAATTCTCCTGAGATTTTCAAAGCCTTTCATTGCTATATTCTTTTTTTTTTACTATATGACACTTGATTTAAGAGTATTTTGCAAAGACAGGATGTGAAAAGAATAAATGAATGTGGAGATTTTTGGAGATAAAGCTCTTCCAGCTGTTGGCGGAATCGTTTTTCAACAAGAAAAGGTTCTTTTAGTTAAAAGAAAAAATCCTCCATTACAAGGACAATGGTCAATTCCCGGAGGGAGAATTGAATATGGAGAACCAATGAAAGAAGCTGTCAAAAGGGAGCTCTTTGAAGAAACAGGATTATTGGTAAAACCGCTTTGTATCGTGGAAACTATAGAAAAGATCAATAAAGATAGAAATGGCTCAATTCTTTTTCACTATATTATTGTCGATTATCTGTGTGCAATAGAAGGAGGAAGTCTGAAAGCTGGCAGTGATGCCGTAGATGTTGAATTTGTCAGTATGGATAAACTCTGTGAAAAAGAATTGGATGACAAAACAACCGAAATCATAAAAAAAGCAAAAGGAATAAAAGAAAATGGGAAGTTTTTTTTGGGATGAAAGAAAGGTCGAGTGGTATGATAGAGCGCTTGAAGAGAGCGATTACTCCAAAAAAATTTTAAATATCATAATACCGCTAATACAAGAATGTAAAACAATAATCGATATTGGTGCAGGATGTGGACCTTTATCAATCCCATTGGCGGAATTGGGATATCAAGTAACTGCCCTCGAGCCTTCACCTTCAATGATAAATAAAATCCGCCAAAAAGCAGAGAAAAAGAAGCTTTCCAATATGAAATTTTTAGAAGCAAAGTTCGGAGAAATCGATGCAGGTAAACATGATGCCGCCATTGTGGCTAATGTGAGAAAACTCTTTGTCGAGCTCGATGACTTTTTAAAAAACCTTGAATCGGTTTCACCAAAAATCACTATCCTGATTGTTGGCGCAGATACGAAAAACAATAAATTCTTTTTCAGCGAGCTTTATCCCATTCTTTTCAACAAGGAATATCCAAAAAAAGAAAATCATCTTGCTGTTTTTGAGAAACTTACTGCCAAGGGCTTGAACCCGCAATCTTGCATTATCGACCTAAACATCGACCAGCCCTTTTATGACATCGACGAAGCAGTAGAATTCTGGAAGGCATATCTCAACATAAACAATTCGAAATATGACAACATTCTCAAAAATTTTCTCACAGAAAAACTCATAAAAAGAGACAAGTGGTTGATTGCAGAAGTTAAGAAAAGAAGCGCCGTTATCTGGTGGACTTCGAAATAGGAAGGAGTGCTTGGCTTCCGGGACTATGCAGAAGTTTTCGCCATTGTACGCAGACAACGGGTGCATATCTTAACAGTCTTCATCTTCCCATTAATCTCTAACCGCTTTTTCTGAATATTGGGATTAAACCTGCGATTTGTCACATTATGGGCATGGCTCACATTGTGGCCAAATTGTGGACCCTTACCGCATATTTCACATTTCATAGCCAATTTACATTCCTCCTGCGTGCATTTTCCTCTACATAAACAAAATAAGCCAAAAAGAGGGTTTAACTATAGAGCATATTCCACAAATTATTGCAAGAATTTTATTCACTCATTGGAAAGAATGGATCTATTTTTGATTTCTTTGTTATTTCAAAAACAGAGAATCTATATGTAAAATTCTTTCCTATTATGTGCTATAATGTCTAAAATTATTAGAAAAAATAATAAAGGAGAAAAGGAATGGAAAACATTTCTGAGATAAAAGAGAAGATTTTTTTTGTCAAGGGAAGCCGTTCAAACATCTTTCTTGTTTCAGATGAGGACCTTGTTCTTATTGATACCGGAATGCCCGGAGATTATAAAATTATCTTAGATGCTATCAAACAAATAGGTCGTAGCCCGAATGAAATTTCTCACATTCTCATTACCCATGCCCATATGGACCATATTGGATCACTTGCAAAAATGAAAGCTGAAACAGGAGCAAAAATTGTTGCAGCTCAAACCGAAACCGATTTCATTGAAGGAAGGAAGAAGATGTGGACAATGGGAAGGACAGGTATAGGAGGAAAGATATTCAAGATGATAATGTTCTTTATGGAAAACCTTGTCTGGAATTACGAGCCAACAAAAGTGGATATGCCTTGTGAAGGAGGAGAGCTAATTGACTGCTGTGGTGGAATTGAAGTAATATCCACCCCCGGACATTCGAGAGGAAGCTTGAGCTATTATTTCAAAAGCAAAAAAGCTATTTTTGTCGGCGATTCGCTAAGCACGATGCCCAATCTTCGTCTTCCCCTTAAAGCAGGATGCGAATTTTATGAGAAAGCTCTCGAATCTGTAAAGGAAATCAGTAGATTTCCTGCAGAAATGTGTTTTGTAGGTCACGGAAATTCAGTAACAGAAAATGCCGCAAATCAAATCAAGGCACTTCTTGAATAGACATACATATCTTTGCCGACTACACATTTCAGTGCGTTGATGAATATTGCATCAGGTTGAGCTCAGCCATACAGAATGGGCAGTATTTCCAATCAGCATGTACATGCTTGCCGCAGGCATAACATTTTGTTGAAATCGAGTGACAGCAAAAGGGACAAGCTACAAAATTTGATTTTAGGTAACCATGACATTTCGGACAGAAATTCATAGTCTCTTCTTCGAAAGCAAATATTCGGTTCAATTCACTTAAAGATGTCAATCCTTCTGCAACCTTCTCAATACCGTCAACCATAATCTTTTTCATACCAAAAGATACTGCCGTCTCTTCAATGTCGTCTTCTGAAGCTTCTTCAAGAATCATCTTCTTTATTTGCTTATTGACGACTAAAACTTCAAACAAGCCGATTCTTCCCTTGTATCCCAAATAATTACATTTATGACATCCTTTTGCCCTATAAAACTTGACATCTTTTAAATCTTTTCTGCACACGCCAAGATTTATAAACTCCTCAGGTTCAGGATTGTATTCCTCTTTACAAGCTGGACAAAGAAGACGAACCAATCTTTGCGACACCACTCCATTCAAAGAAGATGAAATAAGATAAGGCATAACACCAATATTTTTCAATCTTGTAATTGTTCCTGCCGCACTGTTTGTATGTATCGAACTGAAAACACTGTGACCTGTCATAGCAGATTGAAAAGAAATCAGAGCTGTTTCTGAATCCCTAATTTCACCAAGCATTATAATATCAGGATCCTGCCTAAGAATAGAGCGCAACACAAAGGGGAATGTAAGCCCAATCTTTTCATTTACTGCAACCTGATTTGCACTCGATATTTCATATTCAACAGGATCTTCGATAGTCACTACATTTATATCAGGAGATACGACATAATTAAGCATCGCATAAAGAGTCGATGTCTTTCCGCTTCCTGTGGGACCTGCTACAAGGACAATCCCTTGATTCTTTCGCAACATAGCTTTTATTTTTTTCAAGTCTTCACGAGAAAAACCAATTTCATCAAGACTAAAGATATCCGGCCTTGCATTCAACAGCCGTATTACAATTTTTTCACCATAGATTGTGGGAAGGGTTGATACTCTTAAATCCATTTCTCTTCCCTGAATACGAATTTTAATTCTGCCGTCCTGAGGTATTCTTTTTTCTGTAATATCAAGACCAGCCATAATCTTTATTCTCGAAGTAACAAATCCCTGCGTCCATTTCGGGAAGACCATTACATCTCGTAATATGCCGTCAATTCGTTCTCTCATTACAAACTTTTTCTGATGCGGCTCAATGTGAATATCGCTTGCATTATGCTCCACAGCACTTGCCAATATTCCGTTAACCATTTTGACGATTGGCGGGTCTTCACTCTTTCTGATAAGCTCAGAGACTTCGATCTCATCTTCTGACGAGAAAACAATTTCAACAACTCCGGGAACATCCATTCCCTTTACTAATTCCTCTACAGGAGTTGAAAGGTGATAATATTGGGAAATTGCTTCCTTAATCTGCCTTGCTGTTGACAACAGCGGTTTTACAGTCCTCCCTGATGCAAAACTCAAGTCATCTATCGCCGCAAGGTCCAGAGGGTCTGCAAATGCGGCTTTCAGTGTGTGTTTATCTACGCTTATTGGCATAACCATATGTTTCAGACAAATCTTCTCAGAAATCATCTGTATTGCTTCCGGCTCAACAACGGTGGTTGAAAAATCAATAAATTCTATACCAAGCTGTCTTGAAAATGTCTTCGCTATATCGATTTCAGAAACAAACCCGAGTTCAACTATGATTTCTCCAAATTTCTTCTTTGTCCACTTCTGTTTTTTCAAGGCTTGGTCAAGCTGTGCTTGGGTTATGAGGCCTGCTTCCAATAGGAGACTACCTAATTTTTTAGAGCGTTGGAGGTCAACCATTTATCCTTCTTTCTAAAAAACAGAAGATATGAATGAAAAAAAAGTTTCAACTCATTTCTCAGATTTTAGATTATAATGAATGATATTAATGTCAAATAATAATATTCAAGAATTTTTGAAAATTTTCTTTAAATTCTTATATCTGTTTTAAAAGAATCTTTTAAAAATATACTTTCCCCTTCACTCTCTAAACTTCTTTTTCACAAAGTGCAGTATTTTTTACTCATCATAGTGAAAAATTATATTCCCCCTTTTGTGTTTGACCTGAAAATCCACCCTTTTAATCTTCATCTCTCCTGAGTGTTGAAATACTTATTCGCTTGCTAATGGTAGGAGTAATAAACTTTTTAATCTCATCCACCAATCCCTTATCCCATTTGTCGGCTTTAAGTTTATCCTTTAAGGCAGAGTTATCCAAAGTCGACACTTCATTCCATTTTCCTGCTGAACGAATTATCTCTTCAAGTTTCTTTCGCTCTTCACTTTTCTTGGATGGAACAGAAAGACCTTCTGTTTGAGATATTTTCAGTTGCTTATCACTTCCGCATATTACTGAGATTCCTTCTCTTTCTGCATATGCAAAAACAGCTTCTTTTACTTTATTCAATTCTGCTTCCCTGTCGCTAATCTCTTTTTTCAATTTTACATAAGTATTGACGAGATTGACGCCGTCATCGGCAAGATATTCATTTACAGGTAGAGATTCAAGCTTGGTTTTATGCTTTTTCAAAGGGCACAAATCTTGATAGGTACACCAATCACAAAGAGCGCTTTCATTAGGCAAAAATTCTTCCGTATTTTCAATTCTGTCAATAAGGGCAATTGTTTCTTTTTTGAGTTCTTCCAATTGTTCATTGCTTCGCCTCGATACAATCTCTTTATCAAATACGACATAATGCCATATCAATTCTACCTTCTCTACATCATTCCACAAATTTTGCACGCCAAGTTGATAGAGCGCAAGTTGGCGGTCATTGTCAATTTTTTCCTGTTCTGGCAAAGACCCGGATGTCTTATAATCATGTATTTCATATGTTCCATCCTCCCTTTGAGAGAGTCTATCAATATATCCTCCAAGTTGATAGTTGCCATAATCGTCTAAATTAATCTTCACATACTTCTCGAGGGCAATCAATTTTGAACTATTGAAGGGATAATATCTCTGATAATAGTTTTTTATACACTCTTTACAAAGATTGTAATAATCTTCCTTTGTCCTATTCTTTTTTACTATGACAATATCTTCTGAATAATTCTTTTCCCATTGTTCATCAAAATAATCGAGAAGTTCGTCCAGCGTAAGAATTTTATATCTCATATCCCCATAAAGTTTTTCCATTGCTTCATGAAATCTTTTACCAAGAAACGCCTCTATTCCTTCTTCCTCACTTTTTATTCTGTCAATGTATTTAAATTTATACTGAAGAGGACAGTTTTCGAATGTTTGTAGTCTTGAATGGGAATAAGTAGGCCTTTTATTGCTCATAAAGTTTACCTCATTACATAATTATCAATCTTATCTAATTAATCAATAACTATTCAAATATTGCATAAAAAATTATACTCTAATAAATATTCAAATAAAGCACTAATTTTAATTTTGACACGCTAACAGCAATTTTATAGCTAATAACGAGAATGCTAATCTGCAAAAAATAAAATTTAAAATAAAAAAGGGGTAGAAAATGAAAAGTAAAGACAACAAGTTTTCAAGGAGAAATTTCATTAAAAAGGCGTATTTTGGTGCAACTGGCGTCATTGCTTACTCGCTTCTTCCTCTCAACAAAGGCAGTAGGGCAGAAGTGGAAGAAATCATCTCACCTCGACAGGGTCTTGGAAATCTATTTCTAAAAGATGGCAAACCGCTTCTTATAGTAGCAGAAGGGGATGATAGAATTGAGAGATTAAAAAAAGCCCTTGATAAAATTGGCGGTATAGAAAAACTTGTGAAAGGGAAATCAGTAATTTTAAAACCGAATGCTGTTGCACCTACTCCATATCCTGTATGCACTGAACCAAATTTTTTGATCTCCATTGCAAAGATTGTAAAAGATTGCGGGGCAAAGGAGATTGCTATTTATGACTCTGTGCCTCAAAGGACTTTTAGATTGATGGGATTATATGAAAAAGCAAAAAAGATCGGCGCAGAAGCAATTGCAGTCAACCCGGCAGATGACAGCGCTTTCACGGATGTCAAAAAAGAAGGATGGATAGTCCAAAATCCGATTGGACTTTCCAATCACTTGGCAAAAGCAGATGTAGTAATCAATATTTGTAATATAAAAAGACATGATGAAGCGGGATTTACTTGCGCCCTGAAGAATCACTTCGGCTCTGTGCGCGGATCAAACCGCTGGGACGGTCATCTAAAACTTCATAATGGAAAATCAATCGATTCAGGAGAATGGAATGAAGAATTTCGCATTCCCTTCAGGATGCTTGCCGCAGAATTTGCTGATGCGGTAAGATGTGAACTCAATATTGTAGATGCGCAAGACCTGTTAACTGTATCAGGTCCTTATCTAACGCGAGGAAAGGTAAAAAAAGGAATAAATAAGCTAATAATCAGCGGTGATATTGTAGCAACTGATGCCTATTGTTCAAAATTGATGGCAGAAAACGACTCAACATATAAAACAGAAATTTGGGAACCTGCCTTAGAACATGCAGAAAAACTTGGACTTGGTACGGCAAACTTGAAGAATGTAGAACTGATTGAAGTGTAAGAATAATTAGGAAAATTTTTCCATCAATTCCCTTTTGCGTTCAATAGTAGGTAGATCATAGGGGCATTTCTGCTCGCACTCGCCGCATTCAGTACATGCCTGCCACCAAATAGAAAGATTCTTTGCTCTCTCCTTTTCATGGGATGACATTTTCTCATATCCCTGCCCTTTCATTCTCTGCCATGTAAGGTGTATCATAACAGGAATTATAATGTCATTGGGACATGGCATACAATAATTGCATCTTCGACAGAAATCTTTACCGAGAGGAGCCACTTCTTCTTCAAATTTCTTCAGCTCCTCAGCGCTCAATGGTTTTGCTTTTTCCATAAAATCAATATTTTCATTAAGCTCATCTACAGTTGCACAACCAACGAGAATATTATCAAGCGGATAGCCGCATAAAAACCTATGGGAATTTTCTATATTTCTTATCACACCTCCTGCCAAAGCCTTCATTACAATGGTTCCTACATTCAAAGACCTGCATAGTCCTACCAACTCTGCTTCAGGTTCACGCTCTATAACATTGAAAGGAAACATCACCGTGTCAAACTCGCCGGTCTTGATCAGATCAACCATAACCTGTGTATGATGACTTGTTAGCCCAATGAAATCAATCATCCCTTCCGACTTTGCTCTTTTGAAAGCGTCGAGGGCCCCATCTTTTCTCATAACCTGTTCGACTTCATCAGGGCCAAGTTCATGTATCTGATAAATTTCTATTTTGTCAGTTTGCAGATTTTTCAAACTTTCCTCCAAATCCTCAAGCACTTCATCATAACC
>RFHX01000117.1 GCA_003695725.1 Candidatus Schekmanbacteria bacterium | reverse complement strand
AAATTTACCATATTCATATTAGCAGGAAAAGGTGATTTTGATTTTTTAGATCCCGTTGAGTTTTCAGCGGGAAGATGGCCGGAAGAAGTAGTAGTTGCAGATCTTAATAATGACGACTACTTGGATATTATAACAATATCATCAGGAAGTGCTAACTTATCAATTCTTTTAAACACCACTGGGAAATAAAAAGAGACCTGATTTTCCTAAAATCAAGAAGTTTTTGAACCTTGTAATAAATGGACGACCGCAGTGGGTCGTTCCTACAATATCGATAAATTTTTAACCCTCTGTCTCTCCTTCTCTCACCTGAACTTTTTAATGGAGGGTGAAAAACAAAAATCTGATTGCTTGAGGGAAAAGATTTGAACCCAAGGCGCGCACGCAATGAGGAATTAAGCAAAAGGGTTTGTAATTTGTAGTGAGGAAAGGCGAAGCGTAGTACCAACCAATGAGAGACTTTTACCGAAGCTGTAGCAAAATGAACGAAAATTACCAGACTGCAATCTTGGAAATCTTGGCGAGGCGGATTACAAAATCAGGAAAAATTCCAACAATCATTATCACTGCGGCGCAGGAAAAAATTACGGCAAGAAGTTGAGGAGAAAATCTTCCATATATCCAGTTTTCTTCCGGCTCTTTCATATACATATAAACTATTATTCTGAAGTAATAATAAACAGAAATTACACTATTGATAACTCCAATTATTGCCAAATTGACAAATCCTGATTTAATTGCAGAAGAGAAGATGTAGAATTTTCCCATAAAACCTGCTGTAGGAGGAATTCCTGCAAGAGAAATCATAAAGATTGTCATACAAACACCTAAAAGAGGATACTTATAACCTATTCCGGCATATGCAGATATATTAACGGCTTCCTTTTCCTTGCTGCTCAAAAAAACGACGACTGAAAATGCTCCAATATTCATCAGAGCATATGCAAATAGATAAAAGAGCACTGAGGGAATAAAAAGTTCATTCATTGCAACAAAAGCAATGAGCAGATAGCCGGCATGAGCAATGCTTGAATAGGCAAGCATTCTTTTAATGTTGGTTTGTGCAAGAGCAACAAGGTTGCCCAAAGTCATTGTAATTGCACATAAAATCCACAACACTTCTGACATATTATCTATGAATGGCAGAAATGATGTTTCTATTACTCTGACTAAAGCAACAAAAGCCGCAACCTTCCCTGCTGTCGCCATAAAAGCGGTAATCGGCGTCGGCGCACCCTGATAAACATCCGGAGTCCACATATGAAAGGGGACTGCAGCTATTTTAAAGAGGAAACCTACAAAAAGAAGCGAAGTACCAATAAAAACTATAACCGGCAGTGAAGACGATGTGGATATTGCTGAAGCAATTCCACGAAGGTTTGATGTGCCTGCAAAACCATAAAGAAGTGCAATACCATATAAAAGAAAAACAGAAGAAAATGCTCCTACTAAAAAATATTTAAGCGAAGCTTCATTTGAAAGAAAATTACCTCTCTCGAACCCTGCAAGGACATAGAAGGCGATGGACATTATCTCTATTGAAAGAAAAATAATGAGAAGGTCGGCACCGCTTGCAATGAAAGACATACCAGCTGTTGAAAAAAGTATAAGCGACAAATATTCTCCAACGCCAAATTCGAAATCGCGCAAATAGGTCGAGGAGACAACGATAATCAGAAAAGCTATTATAAAAAAGAGCATCTTGGCATAAAAAGAAAAGCGGTCAATTATAAACATTCCGCTAAATGCTGTTATGCTGTTTCCCCATAGATTCATTGTCAATCGAAAAGAGACAAGAAGTGTTAGTATAGATAAAAAAACAAGCAGTTGCCTGCTGATTTTCGGAAAGAGTGCATTAAGCAGAAGCACCGCAAGAGCGCCAATGCAGAGAGAGATTTCAGGCATTACTGCCTGAAGATTGATGTTAATCTGTGTCAAATCCGGCATTTATAAAAAACTCCTTAAATTTTAGAGCATCTGCTCTTTTTCATTTTCATCACTCTTCAACTTTTCACCGCTATTAACCGTCTTGATTACCCTTTTTTTCATCGACGGTTTCTCATTCTCCACAAATTGATACTGCACATTTACCTTGTCCAACAACCCTTGCACCGATGTATGCATCTTTCCAAGAAATGGTTGTGGATAAACACCAATCATAACTATGAAGAAAATAACAGGAATAATCACAGCGGCTTCTCTTAAATTGACATCTTTGAGATTTCTGTTTTCCTCCTTTGTGATTTCCCCAAAAAGAAACCTCTGCACCATCCACAACATATAAACAGCAGCAAGGATAATTCCTGTAGCCGCAAAAGCCGCATAAATACGGCTTGCCTGAAAAGTTCCAACAAGTATGAGAAATTCTCCTATAAAACCGTTTAAACCCGGAAGACCGATTGATGACAAGGTTACAATCATAAAAAAAGTTGCAAAAATAGGTACTGTTTTTGCGATTCCTCCAAACTCAGAAATCATTCTAGTATGTCTTCTTTCATAAACCATACCTACGAGAAGAAAGAGCGCTCCTGTGCTTAGTCCATGATTTATCATTTGGATAATGCTCCCTTCCATCCCCTGTTGATTGAAGGCAAAAATTCCAAGCATTACAAAGCCGAGATGACTTACACTTGAATAGGCAACAAGCTTTTTGATATCCTTCTGCACCATAGATACAAGGGCTCCGTAAATTATTCCGATGATTGCAAGTACACAAAAATAGGGCATAAATTTAAATGAAGCATTAGGGAAAAGAGGGAGGCAAAATCTCAAAAAACCATATGTCCCCATTTTCAAAAGGACCCCTGCAAGAATAACGCTTCCGCCTGTTGGCGCTTCGACATGAGCATCTGGAAGCCATGTATGAAAGGGAAACATTGGAACTTTGATTGCAAAAGCCAATGCAAAAGCAAGAAAGAGCCATGGCTGAATTTCAATGGGAATATTGAGTTTATAAAAATCGAAAAGACTAAAGCTGTATTCTCCTGTCTGCTGATAATTCATAAAATAAAGGTAAAGAATTGCAAGAAGCATCAAGACACTGCCCACCATAGTATAGAGAACAAATTTTACAGCGGCATAAATTCTACGAGGACCACCCCAAACACCTATGAGAAGATACATAGGAATCAACATCAACTCCCAAAAGACATAAAAGAGAAATAAGTCAGTTGCAACAAAAACCCCAATCATTCCCACTTCAAGAAGAAGCATTGCAATCATATATTCCTTGACCTTATCTTCAATTGCGCTCCAAGAAGCAAGAATAACAATTGGAGTGATAAAAGTCGTAAGCATAACAAGGAGAAGACTAATGCCATCGATTCCCACAGAATAGTTGATTCCCAAACTCGTTATCCATGGTATATTTTCAATAAACTGAAAATTTGCTGTCTCACTGTTAAAGCCGTTGTAAATCCTCAATGAGAAGAAAAAATCAATAAGAGTTGTTGCAAAGGCAAAGGTCCTTATCAACCCTTTATTGTTTCTCCCCGTAAGGAGAATAAAAAGGACTCCAACAAGCGGGAAAAATGTAATAACCGAAATCAATTTATACTCCTTCTCTCCTTACACTAATAAATAAGAAAATATCCAACAAACAATACGACCCCAACCAATATTGAAACCAAATATGCCTGAACTTTTCCGCTCTGCAGTTTTCTCAAACTTAAACCGCCATCTTCAAAAAACTCGGCTGTGCCATTGACAATGCCATCAACAATCTTGTCATCAAAAAATTCCCAAAGAAATACAGCGCCCTTCTTTATTGGATTTACAATCAATGCATCATAAATTTCATCAACATAGTATTTGTTTAGAAGAAGTTTATATATAGGTGAAAAATTCTCAGCCAGCTTCTCAGGTACCTTCTTATTTTTAAGATAAAAGTAGTAGGCAACAGCCAAACCAATCAAAGCTATTAAAACTGATAAGACCATCAAAGTTAATTCCAAACTTTCACTTCCTTCTGCTTGCAATTCATTTGTTCTTTCTGCAGCAAATTTGAAAACAGGTTCAAGAAATGCCTCTATCCTGTTATGACCGCCAAGAATATGAGGTATGCCGATATATCCACCAATCACTGAAAGGACACCAAGTATTGTGAGAGGTATGGTCATTGAAGGTGGAGATTCATGAAGATGTTCTTCAGTATGAGGTTCAACTCTTGATTCACCGCAAAAGGTTAGAAAGACAAGGCGAAACATATAAAATGAAGTAAAACCTGCAGCCACTGCGCCAACAACCCAAAGCGCAGTATTCCCATAGGGAGAAGAAAAAGTTTTCCAGAGAATTTCATCCTTACTGAAAAATCCTGAAAAACCGGGAAATCCCGCAATAGCAAGAGTTGCAAGCAAAAAAGTATAAAAAGTAATCGGCATCTTCTTTCTAAGAGCGCCCATCTTTCTTATATCCTGTTCGCCGCCCATTGCGTGAATGACACTGCCTGAGCCAAGAAAAAGGAGAGCTTTGAAGAAAGCGTGTGTCATAAGATGAAATATCGCCGCTGTAAATGCCCCAACTCCGCAAGCAAGAAACATATATCCAAGCTGACTTACAGTGGAGTATGCAAGAACTTTCTTTATATCATTCTGCACAAGCCCAATTGAAGCCGCAAAGATTGCTGTAACAGCTCCAATAATAGCCACTGTCAGCATAGCTTCAGGAGCGATTATATAAAAGGTACTGCATCTTGCCACCATATAGACGCCAGCTGTAACCATAGTTGCGGCATGAATCAATGCGCTGACAGGAGTAGGGCCCTCCATAGCATCGGGAAGCCAAACATAAAGTGGGATTTGCGCTGATTTCCCCGTGGCGCCAATAAAAAGAAGCATCGCAATCCAGACTATCGTGTTGCTTCCTTCAGGGAAATTGGCTTCTGCTTGATGAAATACCTCTTGAAAATCGACAGAGTGGAAGGTGAAAAATATCATCATTATTCCAAGTATGAATCCGAAATCCCCTACTCTATTGACTATAAATGCCTTTTTACCGGCATCAGTTGCGCTCTTTTTCTTATACCAAAATCCTATGAGAAGGTATGAGCAAAGCCCTACAGCTTCCCACCCTACGAACATCAGGAGGAAATTGCCTCCCAAAACCAATAGAAGCATTGAAAAGGTAAAAAGATTGAGATAAGTGAAATAGCGTGCATACCCTTCATCATCATGCATATATCCAATCGAGTAGATATGAATGAGAAATCCCACTCCTGTGACGACAAGAATCATAATGGCTGAGAGAGGATCTAATTGAAATGTCAATTCTGCTCTGAATGTACCGCTTCCAATCCATGTGTACAGGGTTTTCTCAAAAAGCCGCTCTTCAGCAGGCATTGCAATAAGATTTGAAAAAGAGAGAAGAGAAATTAGAAATGATATGCCCACCGAGCCGCAGGCTACCAAACTTACAAGCTTTTTACCGATATATTTGCCAATAAGTCCATTTATGGCAAAGCCAATGAGCGGTAAACAGGGAATCAACCAAATATATTCAAGCATCGCCTACCATTTATCCTTTCATTTCACTAATTTCATCAACATTGACAGTGGTTCTTCTTCTAAAAATCAGGACAATGATTGCAAGCCCCACAACCACTTCAGCCGCCGCTACGGTAAGGACAAAAAAAACAAAAAGCTGTCCATCGATGTTGTTTAGATATTTCGAAAAAGCAACAAAGGTCAAATTCACAGAATTTAGCATAAGTTCAATACACATAAAAATTATGAGCGCGCTCCTTCTAACAAAAACTCCAATGGCGCCAATAGAGAAAAGAATTGCTGAAAGCACCAAATAATGGTTAAGTCCTATCATCGTCCTGTCCTCCTTGACATCAGCACAGCGCCAATAATAGCAACAAGAAGAAGTACCGAAGTAAGTTCAAAGGGCAACAAATACTTCGTAAAAAGCAATTTGCCAAGAAGCATTGTATTGCCCCCTTCACGGGCAATGGCATCTGGAGTAAAATTGCCCTTAGAAAGGATGTTCTTCGAGATGGATGAAGCTACAAACCAAACTTCTGCAAGAAGTATGCCTACAAGAAAGATTCCTCCTATTTTAACGCCCTTCTGCACTTTGAAAAAAATCTCATCCTCTCTAAGATCAAGAAGCATAACTACGAACAAAAACAAAACCATTATTGCGCCTGCATATACAAGTATTTGAATTATTGCCAAAAAATGCGCATAAAGAGTCACATAAAGTCCGGCTAATGAAATAAAGGTGATAATAAGAGAAAAAACCGATGCCACCGGATTTTTTTTCAGCACCATGAAAACTGCTGAAACCACTGCAAGTGATGCGCAAAAATAAAAGCCAACTGTTTCCATCATTATATGATATTCCAGTATATTAATGTCCCTGTTATAAGTATATTGAGCAGTGCAATAGGCACCAATACCTTCCATCCAAAAGCCATTAGCTGGTCATATCTGAATCTTGGGAATGTCCATCTAACCCAAACAAAGAAGAAAAGGACAACTCCCACTTTGATAGCAAACCATATCAATGGCATAAACCAGAGTTTATCTATGATTGGCAGATTCAACCAGCCGCCTATAGGCAATCCCTGCCATCCGCCGAAATAGAGAGTTACAATCAGTGCTGATGCTGTAATCATATTTGCATACTCTGCCATAAAAAACATTGCAAACTTCATACTGCTGTATTCTGTATGATAACCGGCAACAAGCTCTGATTCTGCTTCCGGCAAGTCGAAAGGAAGTCTGTTTGTTTCTGCAAAACTTGAAATAATGAAAACTACAAAGCCAAGAATCTGTGGAAAAATAAACCAGTATTTTCCCTGTTTGATTACTATATCTGAAAGATTTAGTGAGCCGGCTGTCATAATTACACCCACAAGAGCAAGTCCCATTGCAAGCTCGTAACTAATCATCTGTGCAGATGAGCGAAGACCGCCCATAAGAGAATATTTGTTATTAGAAGCCCAGCCCCCGAGGACAATTCCATAAACTCCAAGAGAAGCAACAGCGATTATGTATAAAATCCCAACATTGAGCTCTGTAATCTGAAGCTCTATCGGTTTATCCAACAATCCATTGAATGTCGTTGGCGCTCCAAAAGGTATCACTGCAAAGGTTATAAGTGCTGGAATTATGGAAATCATCGGCGCTAAAACATAAAAAAACTTATTCACATGAAGCGGAATGATATCCTCCTTCATAATGAATTTAAGGCCATCTGCAAGGGGTTGAAGAAGTCCAGCAAAGCCAACTCTGTTGGGACCCAAACGTTTTTGCATAAATGCAGAAACTCTTCTTTCCACCCAAGTAAGATAAGCAACGGTGCCCATCGTTGCGCTAAAGATGAAGAGGATCTCAACAACTTTTATAAAAAGAGTATTTGTCAATAAACTCGAGATGTTCGTTCCTCCCATTTTCCCTTTTTTTCTGTCTCAAATCTATTTCAAGCCGTCCAAAATGCTATCAACTTTCTCAATTGTAAGATTTTCATAATAATCATTGTTTATTTGCATCATAGGTGCTGTGCCGCAAGAACCAAGACATTCAACCGTAATCAAAGAAAATTTTCCGTCAGGTGTTGTTTCACCTACCTTGATCCCAAGCTTCTTTTCTATATGTTCAACAATTTTGCGTGCTTCAAGAAGATGGCAGGCAATATTCGTACAGACTTGAATGAAATATCTGCCAACCTTTTCTTTGTTATACATTGTATAGAATGTAGCAACGCCTCTAACACGGCTTGTAGGAATTTCCAATATTTGCGCCGCTTTTTCCATAGATTCTTTGCTAATCCATCCTTCCCTTTCCTGAAAAAGATGAAGTAAAGGCAAAAGTGCGGCATCCTTTCGGGGATATTTTTTGAGAAGCTCGTCTATTTTTTTATCAACCTCACCATTTTCAGCAGCCATCAAGTTTCTCCAAATTCTTCACTGCTTTTTTCCCATTCAAGAGCTTTCCTTTTCCACAAATAAAGAAGACCTAAGAGAAGAATAATTATGAAAACAACCATTTCATAAAAAACAAAAGCACCATAACTTTTGATAGATTTCAAAACTGCCGCCCACGGATATAGAAATACAGCTTCTATATCAAATATGATGAAGAGCATTCCAATAAGATAAAATTTTATAGGAAAACGAATTCTTGCTGAACCGATTGGGGGCATACCACACTCATAGGGTGAAAGTTTTTCAGAATGAATTTTTCTTTTACCTACAAGATAAGAGAGTATAATGTTGACAGCGGCAAAACCGACTGCAACAACAAGCATTATTATGACTGGCAGGTATGGATTAAGTCCCTTTTCCACCTGAATATTCCTGCGTTAAACTAAAAGGATTATGTATTTCTTACTTTTAACAATATTTTTAGCGGAGGATAAATCGTTCCTTTATCCCCCGCCAAATCTTCCTTATATATTACCAACCTAAATGCTTCATTATTTAAAGAGAAGAATCAGAACAACAACAAGAGCATAAATTACCAGTGACTCGATAAGAGCGAGACCGATAATCATTGCAGTCTGAATCTTACCAGAAGCATTAGGATTCCTTGCAATACCTTCCATTGCAGAGCTTACACTGCGTCCCTGTCCAAGAGCGCCTCCAAATGCAGCAATAGCAATGCCAAAAGCGCAAGCAACCCACACATAGGTAAAATTGACTCCGCTTACAGCTCCCTCCGCTGCTTCTTCAGCCATTGCGGTAGGCGCAAAAATCAAACACGCAAACATTAAAACAAGCATTGTCAAAGCAACCTTTTTCATCAGTTTTCACCCCCTTGTAAAAATTAAAATTCTTTAAACTCACAAAGTTTTATATCAATCTCAATGTTCTTCTGACAGAGCCAGAGAAATGTAAATCATTGATAGCACTATAAAAATCAAAGTCTGCACAAAAGCAACAAATATCTCCATTGCCATCATAGGCAAAGGATAAATCAATGGAATAGATACAAGCCCCAAAAAACTTCCAATCACAAGATGACCCCCAAAAATGTTGCCAAATAATCTTATCGACAGTGAAACAGGCCGTACAATATGGCTTATCAATTCAATAGGGATCATCAATGGCGCAAGCCAAGGAATAGGACCAGTAAACTGTTTTACATATTTAAGTCCGTGCCTCTTTATACCTACAATATGAGTTGTGAAAAAAACAACTATTGCACAACCACCGGTTGCGTTAATATTCGCAGTTGGCGAATCAAAACCCGGTATCAGTCCCAATAGATTCGATGTTAGAATGAAGAATCCGAGAGTACCAATAAGAGGAAGAAATCTTTTAGCTTCATGTCCCATGATTTCTTCCATAAAGTCGAGTATTCCTCCTACGACAAATTCAAAAAAATTCTGTTTGCCGGTAGGGATTTCCTGCAAATTTCTTTTTGCCCACAAAGAAATAAGGGTCAGAATTAGAGTGACAAGCACAGCAAGCATCACATAGCGGTACTCTTCCTGAATATGCTCAGGTATTCCAAGCAAGAGAAATAAATATACCGGTGGATGTTCCATCTTTTTCTATTCGCCCTTTTTTATTATTGAAAACATCTCTTTAAAGCCCGCAGCAACACCTAAAATTGTCCAAATAATTATAAACAGAGGCTTAGTTCCAAGCCATTTATCCAAATAATAGCCAATTGCAAGTCCAACGCATGTTGATGCTACCAGAGTGATTCCTATAGTGCTTAGAAGACCCCATTGACGGTATTCTTTCCTTTTCTCGTTGTCTTCATTTCCCATTAAAGGAACACTCTTTTTTTACAAGAAAAGCCTTTTAAATCTAATAGTTATCGCTCAAAAAAAGGCTTTATCCTGTAAAATAAATTTGCTGTCTTTAACACATAAAAAAAATATATGTCAAGGGAAAATGCTTTGATATTTTATGTTTATTTCCTCTCTTCTCACTACAGAAAAATGGCTCCCTTTGAAAAATTGGGAAATTCATCGATATGACAATCTCTTCATTTTTTGATCAATTCAAAAAAAGCTTTTTTTCAGAATAAAAGTCTTGTATTTATTGCTTATATGCTGTTTTCTTTCTCTATATAAAATAAAGAAGGAAAACAGTTTAAGCGCCTCTCCAACATTAATTAAAGGAGAATTAAAAATGAGGATTTTTTTGATTATATTCCTTCTTATTGCCTTTGTAATTCCTCTTTTTTTCAATTTTATTGACTTGTCAGTAGATTTTCTCTGGTTTTCCCATCTTGGATATACGCAAATCTTTAAAACTACGCTACTTGCAAAAATCATTACAGGAATAACAGCTGGAGGAATTTTCTTTATAATAAGCGCAATCAACATTTTTCTGGCAGGAAGAAGAAAACCACTCGAAATACCACGCACTTCCGGCAATATCATTGAACTTCCAGAGATAGACCGCTACAGTGAGCAGTCATCAAGATTTGCGTATATAGCAGCAATTTTTCTTGCCTATATATTAAGTACTTGGGGAGCTTCAAACTGGGAATTGGCGCTAAAATACCTCAATTCTCTCCCCTTCAACATTAAAGATCCCCTCTTCTCAAAGGATATAAGCTTCTATATTTTTAAACTTCCTCTCATCAAGGTTTTTTATGAACTGCTATTAGTCTCACTGCTTTTCTCAATCATTATTTCAGCAACACTTTATTTTTTAAGAAGAAACATAATAATCCTTGAGAAGGGCGTTAAAATATCTGAATTTGCAAAGAAGCATTTCTTGATTCTTGCCGGTGTTTTATTGTTCCTTTTTTCATACAAATTCGTAATAAACCAGTATGAGCTTCTTTTCTCCGAAAGAGGTGTCATCTTCGGCGCCGGATATACTGATATCAATGCTTCTCTGCCTGTGCTAAAGATTATTTCGTGGCTTTGCATTGCCCTTGGAATGCTCCTCATTTCAAATGTCTTTTATCCTTCATATAAAGCCGCTCTTTCAGGAATTATAATTATCGTGGTCTTTTATTTTGCAGGCATAAAGGGATATCCTGAATTTATTCAAAGATTTCAAGTCGCCCCCAACGAATTGGTTAAGGAAAAAAAATATATTGATTATGCCATAAAGTTTACAAATACCGCCTATGGGTTGAACAATATTGAAGAACGACCCTTTCCGGCATCTGAAAACCTAACTAAAGAAGATATTGAAAAAAACAATCTTACCATAAAGAATATCCGCTTATGGAATGAAGAGCCGCTGCTTTCCACTTTTGCACAGCTTCAGGAGATTAGAACTTACTATGACTTTGTGGGCGTTGACAACGACCGTTATATGATAGATGGTGAATATAGGCAGGTAGCTCTTTCGCCGCGTGAGCTTTCCTATAAAAATCTTCCAAGCCGAATCTGGATAAATGAACATCTCACTTATACACACGGCTACGGCATATGCGTCAGCCCTGTCAATCAGAAGAGCGAAGAAGGCCTGCCTGAACTTTTCATTAAAGATATACCTCCCAAATCTCTGAAAGGTCCTGAAGTCAAAAGGCCAGAAATTTATTATGGAGAAATTGCCAATGATTATTGCTTCGTCAACACTGAAAGCAAGGAATTCGACTATCCCTCAGGAGATAAGAATATCTATACGCATTATCAAGGGAACGGCGGAGTGCAGGTTGACAGTTTCCTGAAAAAAGTTCTCTTTGCTCTAAAATTCAAAGAAATCAAGATACTCCTTGCTAGTGATATCAAACCTGAAAGCAGGATAATGTTCTATAGAAAGATTAATGAAAGAGTAAAACACCTTACACCTTTTCTAAAATTCGATTCTGACCCCTATATAGTCATATCAGATGATGGGAAACTCTTCTGGATAATCGACGCATATACATTCACAGCAAATTATCCCTATTCTGACCCTACGAAGGGATATGGAAACTACATCAGAAATTCTGTAAAGGTCGTAATCGATGCCTATGAAGGTTCTGTTGATTACTATATTGTAGATGATAGGGATCCCATAATTAAAGTTTATGACAAAATATTTCCCGGCGTTTTTAAAAAATTTGAAAAAATGCCAAAAAGTTTGAAAAAACACATCAGATATCCGAGAGACCTTTTTCTAATACAAGCATTGAAATACTCAGCATATCATATGAAAGATTCGCAAGTTTTCTATAACAAGGAAGACCTCTGGAAAATACCATCGAGTGGAACAAACCAAGGATTAGGTATTATGAAGCCCTACTATATGATAATGAAGCTGTCTTCAGGAAATGAATATAAGGAGGAATTCATCTTGATGATACCTTTTACGCCGAGCCGAAAAAATAATATGATTGCATGGATGGCGGCAAGATGTGATATGCCCAATTATGGGAAATTAATAGTTTATAACTTTCCTAAACAAAAGCTCGTATACGGACCACAGCAAATCGATTCAAGAATCGACCAGAATCCTGAAATATCGAAACAATTGACTCTTTGGAATCAGGGAGGGTCATCTGTCATTAGAGGCAGTCTTCTCGTAATACCTATCGAAAAATCAATCCTTTATGTCCAGCCCCTCTATCTGTCTGCAACGCAGAGTGGGGGACTACCTGAATTGAAAAGAGTCATCGTCGCCTTTGAAAACGAAATAGTTATGGAAGAAACGCTCAACCTTGCAATTGAAAAGATATTTGGAAAAATCAAAAAAATAGGAAAAGAAAAAATTGAAAAAACAACCGAATCCAAAGAAGAAAATGCCAATGAAATCTTGAATAAAATAAGGAAGTTTTTCAACAAAGCCTTAGAACAGATGAGAAAAGGTGATTGGGCAGGATACGGACAAAGTATGAAAGAAATTCAAAACCTTCTCATCAAAAATCAATAAATAGAAAAATATTATTCAAGTACAGCTTTTACTGTATAAGGAACTCCGTTTTTGTAATTTTTCTTTCCATTGCTTACAACAGCAACAACCAAATAGACTTTATCGTATGTATCACCAAATCCTGATATTGTAACTGAACCTTTATTT
>RFHX01000116.1 GCA_003695725.1 Candidatus Schekmanbacteria bacterium | reverse complement strand
TCGATTACCATTCTATCCCTCCTTTTAGGAATCTTTCAAATTTGCTCCTATGAAAAAATTGGTAATGAAAACTTCAACAATTTTTTGCCAAAGGAAGTATCAAAATCTTTTCTGCCTATAACACAAATTATTTTAATGAGTTATTAAAAAAATATTTCACTTCATAGACAAACTCACAAATCTTATATATCTTTAAAGAAAAACTTTAAACTTAATAATCTATCGAAATGCCTAATTTAATCAATTCTGTTAAAAAGCTTCTTTTAGACGAATTAGACGAAGAAGAATCAGAGCTCAATGAAAAGGAAAAATTCTTTTTCAACAAAATCAAGTTTCTAATCAATGCATACAGAGAATTCAATGAGACACAGCTTACACTTCGTGCAATGAGTCTCGTTTATACAACAATCCTCTCAATTGTACCTCTTTTAGCTGTGAGCTTCTCAGTTTTAAAAGCATTCGGAGTCCATCAGAAACTGGAACCTTTTCTTTTCAAATTCCTTACCCCCCTTGGTCCAAAAGGTGCTGAAATATCAGGAAAGATAATTGGTTTTGTTAACAATGTTAAAGTTGGCGTTCTTGGCTCAATAGGACTAATCCTTCTTTTCTATACAGTTATTTCTCTGATCCAGAAAGTTGAAGAATCCTTTAATACAATTTGGAAAGTTGGCAAACCAAGAACAATTATGAGAAGGATCAGCGATTATTTAAGCATCATTTTAGTTGCACCTGTACTTGTAGTCTCTGCACTTGGAATAACTGCATCTGTAATGAGCGCAAGTATAATTCAAAAAATTCTATCAATCGAACCATTGGGAACGCTACTCTTATTTGCAGGCAAAATTATTCCCTATTTCTTAGTATGCCTTGCCTTCACATTTATTTATAGCTTTATTCCAAACACGAAAGTTAAATTCAAATCTGCGCTTTTAGGAGGAATCGTTGGAGGTGTTTTATGGGAAACAGCAGGATGGGCATTCACATCATTTATTGCCTCATCAGGAAAATATTCAGCCATCTATTCCAGTTTTGCTATTCTTATTCTTTTTATGATTTGGTTATATTTCAATTGGCTGATACTTCTTTTTGGAGCTTTTGTAAGTTTCTGCATCCAATACCCCTCAGCAATCTCCAATAAAAAATCCTCTTTACTAATAAACAACAAAAAAAATGAAGAAATGATGCTCAGAATTATGTATTTGATAGGAAAACATTTTTTCGAAAATAAGAAACCATGGAATGCTGAATCTCTTTCACTCTTTTTCAAATTGCCTATCGACTATATAGACAAACTTGTAAAACACCTTATACGGAAAGGATTGTTGGCGGAATCTGGAAATTCAATTTACCCTTCTCTTCTACCCGCAAAGGATATTGGGAAAATAAAACTTTATGAAATTATCGATTTATCGAAAACTAAGCATTCTCCAAATAAAGTAATTCACAATCCTTCTGACAAGGTGGACATTATTTTAGAAAAAATTGATGACGCTGTAAAAAATTCCCTTAATGAATTATCACTAAAAGATCTTATTTTAGAAGAAAACAAATTGAATGATTAATTTTCGTTACAGATTTCTTAACTGTAGTAACGATTTTTGAGGTCCTGCCAGCACTAAAATATCGTTTTCTTCTATTAGAGTATCAGGTTTGGGCACAACATCGATGTATCTGCTTTCTTTACTCTCAGGCATCTGTTTTTTTACGAGCAAAACCTGTACTCCAAAACGCTGTCTTAAAGATAATTCCTTTAAATCTTTTCCAACAAATGTTAATGGCGCACTGATTTCAGCCAACCCAAATTCATCGGTAAAAGATTCTATACCTCTTTTGTCTATATTTCCAATTCCTTCAGACAACTCAGTCAATGTGTCTATTTTAAATATCTCCTTGTTATAAGCTTCCACTATATCATTCTCCCTCACCTTGCCTAAAAGTTTCCTTTCACCAGAGGGGTCTAGGACAGGTATTTCCTCAACATTGCTGTTGCCAAAAATATGCATTGCATGGTCCAAATTATCATCCGGATAAAGGAAAAGATTTGATCCGCTGACAAGGTCCTTTGCAATGAGAATATCTTTTAGCGTTTCAATATCCTTCAAAATTCCAGATATATCTTTAAGATGTATTGTGCCAAGAAATCTTCCACCTTTATCCACTACATAGAAAGTCGTATTTTTGGAAGCAGTAATTCTGTCAATCAAATCATTGAATGAAAGGTCTTCAGGAATAACTTCAGCATCCTCCATAACGTCTTTTACGCTTAATTTTCGCAATACATTGACTTCTTTGCCTTTAAAAATATTGATGCCGCGAAGAGCAAGTTTTAGTGTATATATCGATTCTTTATGGAGTTTGCTGGTAAAAATGGTACTTATTATACAGCTTATCATTAAAGGCAGAATAATCTTGTAGTCATTGGTAAGTTCAAAAATTATGAGAATAGCAGTTATTGGGGCATGTGTTGCACCTGATACAACTGCACCCATACCAACAAGGGCATATGCACCGGGACTTGCTGTTATATTGGGAGCCAATATATTTACAATATTTCCAAAGAAACCTCCTGCCATTGCTCCAATAAAAAGTGATGGGGCAAAAATTCCACCCGAACCTCCGGATCCAAGAGTAATCGAAGTAGCCAAAACCTTTGCAAAAGTTAAAAGAAGAAGGAAACTCCAAGCCATATTACTATTCAATGCAAGATTAATACTCTCATAACCCACACCAAAGATATGAGGTATCCATAATGCCATAATACCAATTACTATCCCGCCTATTGCCGGTTTGATCGTTTCATGAAGTTTGAGATTTTCAAAATAGGACTCAAGAAAATAGAGAACCTTTATAAAAACCAAGGCAACAAAACCGCAAAAGATTCCAAGTCCAAAATAAAAAATCAACTCTCTGGGGTCAACAAGGCGATAAGTGGGGACATCAAAAGCAGCAAAATCACCCATAAAATGTCTTGAAATCACCGTTGCAACTACCGACGAAATAACAATAGGACTAAAGTAAGTAAGGCCAAAATCACCAAGTATTATTTCAACTGAGAAGAGCGCCCCTGCAATGGGTGCATTGAAGGCAGCAGCGATACCAGCAGCTGCTCCGCAGGCAACAAATGTCCGAAGACGTCTGCCTGAAACCATCAGGATCTGTCCAATTGTTGAACCAATGCTTGAACCTATTTGAACTACAGGTCCTTCTCTCCCAACTGACCCACCGGTCCCAATTGATATAGACGAAGCAATAGCCTTTATCAGTGCCACACGAGGCCTTATAACACCATCTCTCAATACAACAGCTTCCATTACCTCCGGCACTCCATGCCCTTTCGCTTCTTTTGCAAAATAATAGATAAGAGGACCAACAATAATGCCTCCAATCATTGGAATTATTATTTTTTCATACCAAGGCAAAAGAGCTGCTTTTTCAAGAATGTTCATTCCTGAACCAAAAGATATTTCTTCAACAATTTTTATAAGAAACCTAACTCCTATTGCTCCAAATCCTGCAAGAAATCCAATAAGGATAGAAACAAGAATTGTAAATGTGTGCTCAGTCATCTTCATTCGTTCGATTCTCTGAATAAAAACAGCTCTCCAGAGACCGACTATTCGCTCACGGAATGAAATTTGAGATGAGCTTTCAGGCATTTTTTTATTCGATTAAAATTTTATTTATATTTTTAACACAAATTTTTTCTTTTATAAACAATGAGTTTTAATATGACAGACAGCGAACTCCTAAAGTTCTCGTACAATTCATCCGTAAAAGATTAATTGAGCCTGATAAAGGCAAACTGTCCGAAAGGGCAGGACGCAAAGCCAACGGCCTAAGTTCTCCAGAGAGAGAATAAGGCGGCAGGGTTGCCGGGCGAAAGACAGCATCTCCTTTAACGCTGTCTCGCTACGGCGTTAACAAATAACATTAAGGAGGTGCAAATATGAATACTTCATAAACATTCCTCTTCTAACAATTCTTTTTTCACAATAATTTTTTTCTTCATATAAAAACAAAAAAGAAGAGAGGGGAACTATGCACATTAATAGGAAGAAAAACTACATCAAACCAGAAATCAAATGTGTTCAGCTAAAACCGGAGGAGGCAGTGCTCAAAGCGTGTAAAAATGATTCTGTATCAGGGCCACATTCATCAGGATGTCTCATTCCTATGTGCTTTACACAAGGAAGTTAAGAAAGGAACAAAAATGAAAAGAAAAGAAGCGAAAAGAAAAGAATGGACAGGCCCCCGGGGAGGCAACAAATTCAAGTTTGGTTGAAATAGCGTCTATTAATAAAAAGGAGGAGGCAAATTGTGCCTCCTCCTATCAATGAAAAAAGGTCAAAAAAAAGTTTTACCTTGTTGGGCGCTTCAGGCATCATGATTGAAAAAGAATGCATACTCACAAAAGAATAAATCATATAGGCAATAGGAAGCATATAACCTAACAGTTTTCTTGCTTTCACAATTCCATATATAAAAGAAATAAGTATTGTAAGCTGTATTATATCCATAATTTTTGCATAGATTCCATAGACACTGAATCCCAGAATTACATTGACCGCTTTGCCATTGACTTTATGAGTGTTAATTCCTGAAAAATCCAGAAATATGAATAGTGCCCACAAGGAAAAAATAAGTATTAAGAACTTTAAGGAAATCGTAATTCTGCTTTCAAATATGTTCATTCTTTTTCTATTTTTCCTCAATTTTTGGCTTTATATCAGGCGAATATGTTTCATAACTTCCAACAATTCCGAAAATGCTTCCGCCAATCTTATTTGTCCCAAAATATATGGGCAAATCCATTGCCTTTATTCTCTCTATGCGCTCCATTTCCAAAAATTCTTCATTAATTGATATGTCGAGAATGTCTGCAATAAAGGTAACCTGCGTTGAACTTGGATAAAATTTTTCATTTACCCTACACTCAATATGCTGATAGCATTCTTCGATTCTCGGAGGGGAAACTTTTTCAGAGGGAATAGCATTAAGCCCTGCATAATCGAGTTCATTTATCCCTTCAGGATAAAACCTGCCTGTTTCAGCCACCTTTTCACAGAGGGATGATGTTGGATAATTAACAACAAATTCTCCATTTGCTTCAATGTTTCTTGGTGTATGCCAAGCTTTATTACAACTTAGCATAAACTGAGGATTTTTTGGTGAAGCACACCAAGGCATTGCAAGAGAATATGGCGCCGCATTTATATTACCATCACTATCAACAGTTGTAATTATTGTCACAGGGAAAGGAAGAATAAGTTTATCAAGATGCCATAACATTTCAATCTTGACACTTTTTTTCATAGTTATTCATCTCCTTTATTTTTAAAATCATCTATTTGTAAAATCATAATC
>RFHX01000115.1 GCA_003695725.1 Candidatus Schekmanbacteria bacterium | reverse complement strand
GCAGATTTTGAAACTTCCTTTATATTGACTAAAATCCGTCACTACTTTTTGCCCTTACATTTTTTCCATCCTTTGAAAGTGTTATTAACACATTGATAATTGGGGGAATATTTTATTTATCTCAATTTTCAAATTTTGGCACAATAATTGCAATAATTTAAAAAAAAATTTATTAATTTTCTCAAATTTTGAGAGGAGGGTAGATATGTTTGGTTTAGGAATGCCTGAATTAGTTGTCATTCTTCTTATCGCCTTTATGGTTTTCGGTGTAAAGAAACTTCCTGAAATTGGTGAAGGCCTTGGAAAGGGAATCAAAAACTTCAAGCAATCCGTAAAGGAGATAAAGGAGGGGACAATAGACGAAGTCAAAGATGTTTCAAAAGAAGTGAAGGGTGCATAACTTATTAAAAGGAGGGTTTCTTGATGAAAAGAGCTTTTAAACCGATGACGGTGATGATGTCTGTTTTTGTTCTTTTTTTCTTTTTCCCAATTCTAAATGATGGAGTCTTTGCGAAATCCAAGAAATTTACAATTGCGGGAAAGGTAAAGTCTAAATTAAAAGGTGTCCAAATACAGATTCAAAGCAGTAAATTAAAATCACCGAAGACAGTGAAAACAAATAAAAAAGGTGCATTCGTTGTTAAAGGGCTGAAGAAAGGTACTTATATTCTATTCCCTGCAAAAGAAGGATACAACTTCAATCCTGCGGCAAAGACAGTTAAATTGAAAAAGAAAAAGAAGGTTAAGGTGAGCTTTAAGAGGATAAAAAAGGCGTCAGGCGACATTATTGCCCTTCACGATGCAGATTCGGAATCATATCGGACAGACTGCACCAACAGTAAATGCCATAAAGGCATCCTTACTGAAAAAACCTTGAGCCCAAAAGTAAAAACAGCGCATCAGACAATGCTGAATTATGTAACATCAGGCAACACAACTGATGAAAAATGTGTTTATTGCCATAAAGATACAGATGTTTTGGATCATTCAGCTGGAAATTACAGGACTAATGTCAGTGCAAGCTTATGCTCTGCCTGTCATGGACCTAATGGCATAGGGAAACAATTCTATCAGAAATAAGGGTAAACAAGATTTTATCAGGAATATGAATAATAACATTTAAATAAGATATGGGAGAAGGAGATGAAAGAGAAGTTAGAGAAGAAAAAAGAGGAAAAGAAAGGATTAAAAAGTTTTCTTAATCCCTCACTTGATAGAAGAAAATTTCTTAAAGTATCCGGAGTTTTAGGGTCAGCTGCAGTGGCGGCACCTGCGCTTTTGAAGTCTAAAAAGACATCTGCGGCTTCCTATTCTGAAAATACACCTGATGCCCTTGAAACGGATTCAGATGTTACCCTCAAACACAGTGTTTGCCTTATGTGCCATTCTGCATGCGGCACAAGAGGAAGGGTAAAAGATGGAGTGCTTCTTAAAATCGATGGCAATCCCTATCACCCAAATAATCTTGAACCTGATGAGCGCCTTTCCTACTCAACAGATCCAACAAGTGAGACTGCAAAAAAGACGAATGGTCGGCTTTGTCCCAAAGGGCAGGCAGGAGTACAGACTATATATGACCCATATAGGATAAAAAATCCTCTCAAAAAAATCGGCGACAGGGATTCAGGAAAGTGGAAAGAAATCACATGGGAACAGGCAATTGATGAGATTGCTGATATTTTAAAGGATATTTGGGACAACGACACTGATATAGATTCGAGTTTTCCAGAATTCGGGAAGGTTGCAAATAAATTGGTATTTAGCGCTGGAAGGATTGAACATGGTCAAAAGGAATTTACAGATAGAATTTTCAAGAATGGCTTTGGTACAATAAACTATCGTAACGACCACACGAGTATCTGTGAAGTCAGTCATCACACAGCGGGCGATATTGTGTCAGGATTTAAAAAGGACCATTGGAAGCCAGATGTATTGAATTGTGAATATATAATCTGGTGGGGGTCAAATCCACTTGAAGCAAGCTTTCCAATGAATCCACTTTCAAGGAAGGTTTCTGCCTTTTTGAAAAACGGCGGAAAGATGGATGTTGTAGATCCTCGTCTTTCAAATTCTGCCGCTAAGGCTATTCAGACAGGAGGCAGATGGGTTGCTCCCAAACCGGGCACTGACGCAGCTTTAGCTCTTGGGATAGCAAGATGGATAATTGATAATAAAAAATATGATGAAGGCTTTCTGAAGTTGACCCAACCTGGCAAGACGAATACAGTCACAGGTAAAACAGAATATACATATTCTGACGCAACATATCTTGTAGATACTTCTACAGGAGCATTCTTGACTGCAGAGGCGGCAGGGCTGGTAAGCAGTGGCGATCCTGATGCTGATAAGAATGTGGTATGGGATGGTGCGCAGGGAGTTATCTATGACACAGTTGATTCTGCGGAGATTTTGCCGGGAGCTGTAACTGTCAATGGTAAAACCTGTAAGACTGCATTTGAGATTTATAAGGAAGAAGTCGAGAAGAAAACAATTGCTGAATATGCAGATATCTGCGGCGTAGATCAAACAACGATCGAAGCAATGGCAGATGAATTTACAAGCCATGGTAAAAAGGCGGTTGTTGATGCATATAGAGGCGCAGTTCAGCATACAAACGGCGCGTACGCAATGATGGCTATTCTCTCACTGAATATGCTTATTGGAAATTTTGATTGGAAGGGTGG
>RFHX01000114.1 GCA_003695725.1 Candidatus Schekmanbacteria bacterium | reverse complement strand
GTCGTGTGCGATGCAAGCGGAAAGCTGCTGGCCACGATCGGCAATGGGCGAGCCGGAAGAAAAGATGGCAGCTTTTCCGAAGCTGAATTCATTTTCAGGATTTTACCTTTGTCATTTACGAGAATGAGCGCATCTTGAAAACTTGTGAAGATATTGTTTAGTTCATCGCTTTGTTTACGCAGAGTTTCTTCATATTCCTTTTGTTGAGTTATATCCTTGAAAATTGAAACTATATTTTCAACTTCACCTTTTGAGTTCTTTAAAGGAAGAATATGAATTAAAAGATACTGCTTTTTTCCATCTTTGTATTCAAAAATAATTTCTTGGTTTTTAATTTCTTTCCCTGTACGGTAAGCTGTTGTGATAGGTAATTCGTTGAAGGGTATTGGAGTATTGTCACTTCTTCTAACACTCAAAACCTTTTCCTGAAGAAACTTTTGTCTTGTATTCCAATTTTCTTTACTCAAATCAACACCTAAAATTTTTTGTGCAGACTTGCTGAATTTTACAATCTTTTGCTCTTTATCCATTAAAATCATACCATCAGGAGAATTTTCAAAGACTGTATTTAATTGTGTCGCAAGATTTAAGATTGTTTTTTCTGCTTCCTTCATCTTCGTAATATCTGTGACTATATGGACATAGCATTCTTTCTTGTCCGAGAAAATTCCTATGGGCGAAATGGATACTACAAATGTTCTGCCTTTTTCCTGGTCTGTAAATTCGAAAATGTTAGGAAAAGTGTCAGGAGTGTGCTTTCTATGAATGCATCCATTTTTGTCATTATTTTTTTTGCAGAAAATTTCGTAGCATTTTTTTTCTAAAAATGTTTCTTCTCTGAGGTAATCTTCTTGAAATGATTTATTGCATTTTATTATGTTGTTCTTGCTGTCAGTGAGAAAAATGTAATCGCTTGTAGAATTGAATGTTTTTTCCCATTCTATGTTTGCCTGCATAAGTTCGGAAAGCAGTTTTAGGTTCTCAAGGTATGAAGAAATATAGCCAGCTATTTGTTTCATAAAGCTGATATCTTCGGTCGTAAAAGCATTATATCTTCTGGAACCGAGAGAGATACATCCTGTTATTTTCTCTTTTGCCTCCAAAGGTATGTAAAGCACTGAATTGATATTGGCTTCTTTTATAAATCTATCTTCTCGATATGAAGGATTCCCTTTTTTTAAATTTCTAATCATTGGTTTGCCGCTTTTCAATATTTCCATTACTGATGATTGTTGAAGTCCTGTTTTCATTGCTTCTGAAGCCGAAAATTTTTCTGTATATATTGTCAATGTATATATCGAATCTAATTCTTTAGACTCTTTATTGAAAACCCATACTTTGCCGCTATCGAAAGGGATGATGCGTTTTACTTCTTTTCCTATCATTTCAAAAATTTCTTGTGGAGTTTTGTCCCTGTTGATTATTTCAGCAATTTTGCTTAATGCTTTGAATTTAGTATTCTGCTTTCGATATTGCTGATTTATGTTTTTCAATTCTGCTTCAGTTTTCTTGATATCAGTGATATCTTTAACCTGCAACACAGCTTCTTGACATTTCTTTGACGGCTTCTTTCTGATTGGGTCGATTAGAATATTGTAATATTTATCATTGTTGATTGACGGCAGTGTCTGGTTGACAGGAAGATTCTCCTTGAAAACAAGTTCTTTAAGACTTTGGGCGTAGGGTATTTTCAAGGCATTCAGGAAATCTTTTGCTGATAACTCATTATAATCATTGCCTGAAATCTTCTTTAATAATTTTTTGCTTTTTTTGTTCAAGCGAAGAATTTTTCCATTTCTATCAATTATTAGAATATAATCACTTATTGAATTGAAAGTTGATTCCCAATTCTTTTTTTGTATATCTGCTTCATTTTTTAGAAGCAAATTTTCAAGGGCAAGTGAGAAACTTTCTGCTATAAGTGCAATTCCCTCTATGTCGTGTTTACCAAAGATATTTTTCTTTTTGCTGAGAAATGCGATGAAGCCAAGCAATCGTTTAGGAAGGGATAATGGGAATATTATTGCAGATTGCAGGTTTTCTTCAGCCGCCACCTTTTCACTGAATAGACTTTTCCCAATCTCAGAATCTGCAGAAATATATCTTCTCTTTGACTGCAGAAGATCAATCACCTTTTTGTGCCTTTTTTCATCGTATTTGAAAGTCTGAGGACCTATGAGCTTTTTGTTGTTGCCGGGTTTGAGGTATATTGTAATCTCTGATAAATCGTTGTTGAAAAGTCCCACTTTTAATGTGTCAAAATCAAGTTTCTTTTCTATTTCAGAAAAAAGGTTGATAGCGGCTTTTTCAGCATTTTCGGATTTAAGGGTTTTTTGAATTATTTTGTTGGAAATTTCTGAATAGATTTTTTGTTTTCTCAATATTTCATCTGTCTTAAATCTCACCATTGCAGAAGTAATGTCTTTGGCAATCATCCTCATAAACCACTCATCTTCGTCAGTATAGAAGTTTTTTTCTTTTTTAACGAGGACGAAGACTCCTAATATTTTTCCCTTTGAAATACATCCAACTATCAATTCGGAAGACATTCCTTCTGCCAATGTTGCTATCCGCGCAAGTCCAAAAGGATTTTTAGACAGGTCGTCAATTCTAATGGTTTTCTTTTTTCTCAGTTCTTTTTTCATTTTCCCAATCGATGTAGGGGCATAAAGGTTATTTCTTTTGATTACTCCCTCGTGGTACATTATATAAAGGTCAACAATATAGCGTTCAGAATCGTCATAAGTGGCAAAAACAATTGAGTCATAGGGTATCGCTTTGCGCATTACAGGCTCTATCTTTTCTGCCAGCTCATTGAGATTATGGGAGTCATTAATGATATGAATTGTCTCATTCAATATCTTTAATTTTTTAGCATATTCTTCATATGAGGAATGGCGTTCAATGTTTCTGAGAATTCTTTGAGAATGGGCAACAATAGAAGAGCTTATTTTAAGCTCGTCATTTTTAAAAACTGATTCATTTTTCAATAATTCTATTAGTAGAGAAATATCGTTATTAGCGCCTTTAATTGAGAATGTGGAAAAATATTTGTGGCCTGAAACGAGATTTATATCTTTACAATTGCTTTTTATAAGTTCTTTCCTTAAATCAAGATTTTTGAGGAGATATTCCTTCCCGTTTTTTATATTTGCATCGATTATGCAGTCGCATTTTATTTTTCTCTTTCCTAATATGATTCCATTAGATTTGAAAAGGTTTTTTTCTCCAGTGGAGCTAAAAATTAAGCATGCCTGTGAATTTGTCAAATTCAAGAGATAGGAAGAAGTTTTTATAGCAAGCTCTTTTTCGTTCTTACAATTGCCTAAAGAAGAGATATATTTGTTAATTCTTTGTGATATTGTTTCATCTTTATTTTTATTCCTTACAGACATATCACTAATATAAAAGGTTTTAATTTCTTTTTTGTCAATATATAATTTCATTCATTTCATTTATGTATTAGTATTTTTATTAGTTGAAAAAGTTTTTTTCTTGACAATGGCATCTTTTCAAAATAGCAAATAAATGATTAGGTATTTAAAATAAAAGTATGGGGAAAAAAGCATTTACAACTCACGAAGCAGCGGAATATTGCAATGTATCTCCTGCAACTATAATAAGATGGATAGAATCAGGACTTTTGAAATCCACCAAAACTGCAGGCGGACATAGAAGAATTCCGAAAGAAGAACTCATTAGATTTTGGAAAGAAATCAACTCAGATAAAGACGATGAAAATTTGCGTGTTCTCGTAATCGATGATGAGCGTTTTATCGTGGATTTCTTTAAGGAGTCGATTGAAAAAATAGATCCAAACATTAAAGTACAGGGTGCATATAGCGGCTTTGAAGCCGGAGAATTGGTTCATCTTTTCAAACCCCATATCGTTTTTCTTGACCTCGTAATGAAAGGAATTGACGGTTTTCAGGTTTGTAAAAGGTTGAAAGAATCACCGGAAACAAACGGCATAAAGATAGTGGCGATTACAGGTTATCCCTCTAAACATAATATTGACAAGATAAAGGAATATGGAGCTGTGGAAGTTCTTGAAAAACCAATCAAAATGATTGATATAAGACGCATTTTAATTGACCTGCTTTCTCCAACCCAATTGTGGAAATAATTTCCTGAATTTTTACTTTTGAAAAAGAACGACTCTGTTTTTCCCTTCATTTTTAGCTTTATAAAGTGCTTTGTCAGAAGCGAGAACTATGTCTTTCATAGTTGTGCCATCTGAGGGACAGGCAGAGGCGCCAATGCTGACAGTTACAGAAATGCTAGGATAATCATCTAACTCGAATTCTGCATCTGCGATGTTTCGCCTGATTCTTTCTGCGACAACTTTGGCGGCATTCTTTCCTGTTTCAGGTAGAATTACTGTAAATTCTTCGCCTCCGTATCTAAAGGCAAGGTCAACATCACGAATTGACTGTTTGATTATTTTTGCCGCTTGAATAAGGACGGAATCACCGGCAGGATGACCATATGTATCGTTAACATTTTTAAAGTCATCTATATCGAGCATCAAAAGAGAAAATTTCTGGCCGTAACGATTAAATGTACCTATCTGTTCCTCCAGTCTCGTGTGGAAATGCCTCAATGTAAAAAGCCCTGTCAATTCATCTGTAATTGCAACTGAATAGAGGTAAGCATTCTCGAAGGCAATAGATGCATGCGTTCTTATGGCTTTGATGAGCTCCTCTTCGTCAGGGGTAAAAATACGGTTATTTCTTGCGGCAATGAGCATTCCCAATTTCATTTCTCTCATTCCGATTGGCATATAGGCAATATATTTTTTTTCTGAAAAGAATAAATCGGATGGTTTCTGCTTGTTTAATGTGTCAAAATGACTTTCCGTTAAAATGGCAGGTTGAGGCACACTGTCATTATCAAGATGGTATTGAAGGTTTTTGGGCTTTTTTGCCTTGTCACTTTTGATTAGGACATCAAAGAGTTTTTCATCGTTTGTTTTTGTAATTAATATGGTAGATGATGTATCGAGTATTTCATACACAAGATCAACGATTATCCCCTTTAATTCGTTGAGGTTTATTGTTTTGCTCAACCTATTGACTATTGAATAAAGGATATTGAGCTGTGTTGATATACTTCTGATTTCGTCAATATTTTTTTTGATGTTTTGTGCCATCGAGTTAAAGGATTCTGCAAGATCTTTTAATTCATCATTTCCCCTTATTTTGATATTTATGGAATAATTGCCTTTCCCTATTTCTTTTGTCCCTTCGATAAGTTTTTTGATTTTTTTATTTAGGAGGTTTTCTATGAGAAAATAGATGAGTATGAAAATAAAAATACCGGAGATGACACCTGAAAGAAGAATCCTTTTTTCTATTGTTTTAATTATGAAAAATGATTGTGCCACGGGTTTCTCAGTAAGAAAAATGCCGAGTATTTTTTTATTTCTTGAATGGCAACCAAGGCATTCTTTTTTATTCCATATGGGGCTGATAGTTCTCAGGAAAGGATTTTTGTCATTTTCATTGAGTAAAATCGTAGGGGTAGATGGCCTAACATTGCTATTGCCTTCGTGGCAAACTGAACATCTTTTATCACTAATTTCAACCGTTCGACCCACTTCTTCGGTTTCTGAGGAGTAATTGATTTTACCGTTTTTTCCGATTATGCATATTTTTGAGAATTGCTTATTTTTTACAGTTTCTTCCAATGTCCTTTGGAGGATATTTGGCGACTTGTTTATCATCTGATACTCAAGGACAGTTCGAAGAGTTGACGCCATTGATTCTGCTTCTTTATATGCATTGGATAAAAGTTCTTTTTTTTGGAAGGAGGAAATCTGATACATCGTTATTGAAAGTGAAAGTCCTAAAATCAAAAAAATACTAATTAAAAGTTTAGTGCGCATTCTATTTTTATCCCTCTCGTTCATCTATTTTCAATTCCCATCGCTTAATATCACCAACAGTCTTCTTTCTAATTCCATCAGGATTTTATCTTCTCTTGACCTTATGGAATTGAAAAATATATATTATAAAAATCAATCTATCAAATTAAGGAGGAAGATTCTACATTGAATAACATAAAAATTGAAGAATTTATAAGTTTGAAAGATGCGGCAAAATCTCTTGGAGTGACCTCTTATACCCTTCGAAACCTCATCTTTGAAGAAGATATAATTGACGGTCACAAAATTGAAGGCACGCTTTTTTTCAAAAAAAAAGATTTTGAGAAGGTAAAAGAATATTTGCGTAAGAGATTGGATGAGACAAACTCTTGAATGATGAATTACTCTATTCAGCTTCTTATTCCCCTATAAATTAAATTGTTGATGAGCGATTTTTTTAAAAAACAGGCTCTTCTTTTTGGAATCATTGCAGGGGCGATAATTGGGGCTGGGGCAGGAATTTTTTTTCCTGATTTCAGCATAAAGATGAAAATATTGGGTGACCTTTTCCTTAATGCCCTCAAGATGATGGTAATTCCAATAATCGTTGTATCAATGATTAGTGGTATCACGAATCTACAAGGGACTAAAAGATTGGGTAAACTTGGATTGAGGACACTGGTATATTATCTTTCTACCACAGGAATTGCAGTTGCAATAGGTATGATGATGGTCCTTTCTATAAAACCGGGATTGGGATTTCCCTTATCGGGTGCAGAGATACCTGAAAAAATTTCCACCGAAACTTCATATTCAGTTGTTGATATGATTGAAAGTCTTATACATCCGAATCTCTTTCAAGCGGCGGCTGAGATGAAGATACTGCCTATCATAATTGCATCAATACTTTTTGGGCTTGCTTTGAATGCAATAGGAGAAAAAGGGGAAACAGCAATTTCTTTTTTTGCATCTCTAAATGATGCTGTTATGAAACTGGTACGCTGGATAATGTTTTTTGCGCCAATTGGGATATTTGCTTTAATAGCATATCGCTTTGGCATTACGGGTGGAGGCAATGCAGTTGTAAACCTCATACGAAGCTTGGGCAAATATTTTATAACAGTAGTAAGTGCTCTAACAATTCATTCGGTAATTATTTTAGCTATGATTCTCCTCTTTTTTGGGAAAAGAAATCCTATCAATTATTTTTTCACAGTAGGCAAAGCACTCCTCACTGCTTTTGCAACAGCATCATCATCTGCAACATTGCCGATTACTATGGAATGCGTATCCGAGGAAGGAGGAGTGTCAAAGAAAACATCGGGATTTGTCCTACCGCTTGGTGCTACTATAAATATGGATGGCACAGCAATGTATGAAGCAGTTGCTGCAATATTTATTGCCCAAAGTTATGGTATTGAACTTGCCGGTGCTAAACTGCTGATTGTATTTTTCACTGCCACAATAGCTGGAATCGGAGCGGCAGGGATTCCTGAGGCAGGACTTGTTACAATGGTGCTCGTACTTCAATCAGTAGGCTTGCCTGTTGAAGGTATAGGGATGATACTTGCCATAGACTGGCTTCTTGATAGATGCAGGACAACGGTAAATGTCTGGGGTGATGCGGTAGGGGCTTGTGTTATTGATTATTATGAAAGCAGAAATGAGGAATAATTGAATTAACTGTTCAATTATGCTTGATTTGATAATG
>RFHX01000113.1 GCA_003695725.1 Candidatus Schekmanbacteria bacterium | reverse complement strand
GATTTATCTTTTCCTTCCTGCATCAGCTTTTCTTACATTTTCATTCCTTTTTAAACAGACTGCTTTCATAAAACTTGAGCCCTATGGTACTATAAGTTTTTTAGATGCTCTTGTATATGCCATTATTACAATATGCTTTTTCTTTTTGTTGCCACGCGCTCTAATGAAAAAGAAATTTGGATTTGCTTTTTTTTGTTTCATTTTAAGCTCCTTCATACTGTCAACTTATTTCGTAGCCGGATATTATGAAATTAAAAATAAAGATGAGGAAGCCGCTAAGAAACATACGCGTATTCTCCTGATAACGATGGATACGACAAGAGCTGACCATTTGAGTGTCAAAGGATACGATTACAATAAGGAGACATCTCCGGGATTAAGAAAAATTGCATCTGAAGGTGTAGTTTTTAAAAACTGCTATAGCGAAATCTCTACTACAGAACCTTCACATACCTCGATTTTTACAGGCACTTATCCGCGCACTCATGGGTTGAGAAAGAATGGAGACAAAGTTACAAATCCAAATCTCAATTTTTTGCATTCATGGCTAAAGAAACGCGGATTTACCACCGCAGCCATAACAAGCCGTACTCTTTTTTCATCTGAGGAATTGGGTTGGCCAAAATTTGATTTTGAAAGTTATCCAAGGACGAGAAAGCACAGATCAAAGAGAAGGGAAATCTTTGTGGCAAAGTATGCATACAAGCGTGCAAAAGATTGGATTGACAATAACTATGAAAAGGACTTTCTACTCTTTGTCCATTTTTGGGATCCTCATTGGCCCTATATCCCGCCTGCGCCCTATCGTTCAAGATTCAACAACGGATTCAAGGGATATGAGACAAGACCTTCGAAGAGGTCTTTTATCAAAGATAAGAACAAATATTCTCCTGAAGAGATGGAATATACAGTTTCGATGTATGATGGTGAAATTGCATTTACTGATGAATATGTGACTAAACTTGTTAGATACGTCGAATCAAAAATACCTTCTACTTCTGAACCTCCATTGATAATAATTACTGCAGACCATGGCGATGTGATGGGAGAAATGCAGGAGAAATTAAATTTTGTTTTTGACCATGGCGAAACATTAAACTTTGGCGAGGTATATATTCCCTTAATTATTAAATGGGAAGGGAGAATTCCTGCAGGAAAAATCTTTGATGACCTTGTCGAAAGTGTCGACATAGCTCCAACAATCCTCGATTTGCTGGAAGAGAGGGGAAAATTTAACTATGAGGGTAAAAGTTTTGCTCCTCTTTTATTCGGTAAGGATTACATTCCCAAAGATGCTCTGTTTGAACAGAAGAGAGACTATCAGGGACATCCCATTGCTTTTGTCAATGCACCTGAATATGCAGTAACTACTAAGAAGTGGCGGCTAATCGTAAATGATGTTCGCGGTATAGAATTATATGATGTTATCAATGATAGGCTCGAGCAGACAAATCTTGCAGAAAAATATCCTGATGTTGTTAAGAACCTTTTAGCAAAGCTCGATGATTGGAAAGCAAAACATCCTCCTGCTCCAAGATATGAGGGAAAGATGTCAAAGAAAAAGACAGATGTTTTAAAATCACTTGGTTACATTCAGTAAATTTTATTCCTTCCTATGAATTGAAATGCTTTTTGACTGAAAATTAATTTACTGTTATAAAATCTATTTTAAAAGTGATAGCTATATATCATTTTTAAATCTTACGAATTAAAGAAGAATTTCTTATGGAAGATTCAATTTTAAGCAGAATAAGGATGATTACAAAGTATCGCGACCTTTTGCGAATAATCGTTGTCTCCAATTTAAAAGAAAAGTATATGGGTTCTGTCCTTGGATATTTTTGGTCTCTGTTAGAGCCGCTTCTGACAATGCTTGTCTATCTTTTTGTTTTTTCTATTGTAGTTAGATTCAAGGTTGAAAACTATCCTGTATTTTTGCTTACAGGTATTCTTTCGTGGAACTTTTTTCAGATGTCAACAACAACGGCAGTATCATCTTTGACGAGAAATTATAATCTCATTAGAAAAGTGAAGATGCCCCGTGAAATATTCCCGCTTGCTGATGTTATATCGAGAATGATTGAATTTATTTTGAGCCTTGCCGTGCTCTTTATCTTCATAATTTATTACAAAATCAATCTAACAGGGAATTTGGTATTCTTCCCCTGCATTCTTATCCTGCAATTCTTTTTTATCTATGGAATAAATCTTTTCCTTTCTAATCTAAATGTACTTTTTCGTGATGTACAGCGCTTGCAGTCTGTTTTTATGAGGTTTTGGTTTTATGCGACTCCGGTTATATATCCAGCAGCAAAAGTGCCGGAGTCTATTCGTGATATATATATGTTGAATCCGATGGCTGTTGTTGTTGAATCTTACCGCGCAGTATTGCTCGGCAATTCTTTTCCTGATTTTCATTATATAATTGAAGCTGTTGCAATAACTGCTCTTATTTATTTTTCAGGAATATATTTCTTCATTAAAAATGAAAGAGTAATGTTAAAGTTCATATAGGGCTATGGATAACAATATCGCTATAAGGACAGAAAATCTTGGCGTCAAGTTTATTCTGAATCATAAGGTAAAGCAAAAGGCAGGCTCAGTGCGTTCAATGGTGCTGACGATGTTTAGATTTTCTGATAAGAAAGAAGATTTTTGGGCGCTGAGAAATGTCTCCTTTTCTGTGAAAAAAGGTGAAATCGTAGGATTGGTAGGCAGAAATGGTGCAGGTAAAAGTACATTGCTTAAAATGATAGCAGGCACTCTCATCCCCGATGAAGGTGAAATTGAAACAAATGGTTCCGTTTCTGCACTTTTAGAGCTCGGGGCAGGATTTAGATCTGAATTGACGGGAAGAGAAAATATTTTCTTGAATGGAGTAATACTTGGGCTGAAGTTAGAGGAAGTGCGTAAACGATTTGATGAAATAGTCGAATTTGCCGGCCTTCATAAATTTCTTGATCTTCAGGTTAAAAATTATTCTTCAGGAATGAAAGCGCGCCTTGGTTTTGCAATTGCAGCTCATGTTGATGCAGATATCCTTATTGTTGATGAGGTGCTTTCCGTTGGAGATGCTGAATTTAGGAAAAAGTGTATGAACAAAATTAAGGAATTCGTTGACTTGGGTAAGACTATTGTTTTTGTCTCGCATGATATGTCACTAATCAAAGAGTTTTGCGACAGGACAATATGGCTTGAAAAAGGGGAAATCAAAATGATTGATGTTCCAGATAAGATTGTAGAACAATATCTTGGGACAACATCTTGATTTTGTGATACAAGAGAAATTCCAAATTTGACAAAGGAATATTTGGTAAATCCATTGTTACTTTAAAAGGAGAAGTATTTTATGAGAAAACCAATTACACGACGGGGCTATAATGAATTGCTTAAGAAACTTGAATATTTGGAAAAGGTTGAAAGGCCTCAGAATGTGAAAGATATAGCAGAAGCGAGGGCGCACGGTGACATTAGTGAAAATGCTGAATTTTCAGCAGCAAAGGAAAAACAAGCATTCATAGAGGGAAAAATGGCTGAATTAAAGGCGGCTATAGCCAACTCGCAGATAATAGATGTAGAAAATATTGATTCTGATGTTGTAATGTTTGGCGCCACCGTGCACCTTCAAAATGTCCAGACAGGTGAGAAAAGAGTTTATACATTAGTAGGAGAATATGAAACAAATATTCAGGAAGGAAGAATTTCCATAACTTCCCCAATTGCCCGGGCGCTTCTTAAAAAAGAGGAGGGAGATGTCGTTAAAGTCAACGCCCCGGGGGGAATCTATGAGTATGAAATTTTGAAAGTTGAATATAAGGAATAGAACAAGAACAAAATTCGTTCAATTTTATCATTTTGCACTCATTTTTTGGCACATTCTCTAAATAGATATGAAAAATGACTTGCTCTGCTTATCGGTCTTGCAATTTCATATGAGGAATAAAATCTTTCTTGACACTCATAGTTGACTCAAACTATACCTTCTAAAATTAATCAGAAGAAAGAGGAAAAAGTATATGAAGAATGCGGTTATTCTTGCAGCTGGTTTAGGTAAAAGACTTATGCCATTGACAGAAGATAAACCAAAATGCCTCATTGAAATAGATGAGAAACCTATGCTCTATTATTCAGTAGCACAGCTTATAGCAAACGGAGTCAAACAAATTTCTTTTGTAACAGGCTATAGGGAAGAAACGATACAACCCTTTGTTGTTGAAAATTTCGGACAAACAAACGCTGTCTTTGGCTTCATTTATAATGAAGAATATGCAACTAAGAATAATCTATATTCTGTTTATTGTGCAAAGAATTTTTTTGATGATGAAACTCTTCTTCTCAATTCAGATATTCTCTATCATCCTGATATACTTGAAAGTGCAGTTTCCGCCATCGATGAAATGAATGAGTCCTTTTTAGTAGTGGACAACTATAAAAAGCTTGCTGAAGAAGAAATGAAGGTAAAGCTCGATAAAAAAACTACAGGAAGGATAGTTGAAATAGGCAAATGGCTGCCCCCTGCAGAAAGTTTTGGAGAATACATAGGAATTCTCCATTTAAAGGGAAAAGGGAGGGAGATTTTTTTTGAGGAAGCAGAAAGAATGCTTTATAATGGTGAAGACGACAAGTATTATGAGGATGCTCTTCACAGAGTTTGTCCAAAAATAAATCTTGGCTTCGTTTCTACACAAAATAAGGTTTGGACAGAAGTAGATGATTTTGACGATTTGGAGAAGGCAAAAAATATCATAAAAGAAATTAAGGAAAAGATTCATAGAAATGTATCTTAGAAAAATTTCAGTCCCTTCTCATTTAAGGTTTGCCTCTTCTTTCAAAGAACTTTCAGATAATATTGACGAGGTCTTGTGTCAGAATTCCTATAAACGATTTCTAATTGTTTCAGGGCGAGGAAGTGTGAGAAGAGTGGCTAAAAAGCTTTTTGATTCACTTTCAAAAAGAAGAAAAGGCGAGCTTTTGGTATTGGAAGCCAATTCTATGGCAACTGTGAAGGATTTGGCTGACTTTGCAAAAAAATACAAACCTGAATTGATAATAGGCACAGGCGGTGGAAAAATTCTTGATGTGGCAAAATTGGGCGCTTCAAAATCGAAAATTCCTTTTTTTAGTGTTCCAACTCAAGTCTCTCACGATGGGATTTCCTCACCGGTAGCAATTATCAAAGACGGCAATAAGACTCTAAGTCTTGGGGCGGCCATTCCAAAAGGAGTCTTTGTCCCACTCTATTTGGTAAAAAAAGCGTCAGCCAGAAGCACATCTTCCGGCGTTGGCGATTTACTTTCAAACATAACAGCAGTAAGGGATTGGCAGTTGGCGGCAGAAAAAGGTATGGAAGAATACGATGACTATGCTGCTATTGTAGCTCACACTGCAGCCAACTCGATTTATACATCATACAACAACTATGCAAGTTCTAAGATAGATTTTACCGAAGACTTCATCATTAGATTAGTGGAAGGACTCATATTGAGCGGTGTTGCTATGGAGATTTCAGGCAACAGCAGACCCTGCAGCGGTTCAGAGCATAAAATCAGCCATGCAATCGATGCACTCTTCAACTCTCCAGCTCTTCATGGCGAACAAGTTGCTCTTGGAATTTTGATTTCTCTTTATTTGCAGGGCGGTGACTATGAGAAGATGAGGAAATTTTTTTCATTGGTGGGACTTCCTGTCCATCCAAAGGAGATAGGCCTCACTAAAACACAGTTGGTTGAGGCGGTCTGTTATGCGCCGCAAACTCGTCCCGGTAGATATACGATTCTCGAAAAAAAGAATATCAAGAAAAGACAAGCAGTGGAAATTGTGAATAACCTTTGGGATTAAAGGCGATATGTATTTTACAGCAAAATACATAAGAGAAAATTGCCAAAAAAAGAAAGAGGATGAACAGTTTTATGCATGGCTGATAATGAGGAGAATATCACCCTATGTTTCCTCTCTGCTTTTGAGGACATCTATTAGCGCGAATACCGTGACTCTTGTAGGTATGATTCTTGGTGTCATTGGAGGGATTTTATATGTTTATCCATCTATGATTACAGCAATTGCAGGCAGTTTGTCGATTCAAATTTGGTATCTTTCAGACTGTGTTGACGGAGAAATTGCAAGATGCAGAAATGAATTTTCCGATGAGGGAATTTTTTTAGATGCTATCAGCCATCACATTGTAAGTTTTTGCGCTATGGGTGGATTTTCGGCAGGTCTTTATCTTGAACACAAAAAACTTCCTCTTCTTGTGGCAGGAGTACTTTTTGCAACCTTTTACCATTTTAATAAGATGATTTTTACATCAGCCCAACAAACGATTTATGGAAAGTTTAAGGGAAAGAGAGTGAATTTTCACTTTCCAAAAAATGAAAATTCCTTCTTTGAACAAAATAAGAAGCAGAAGGAGTCGAGTTTGTTGAATTATTTTCTTTGGGCTTTTAGATTATGGCCTTCAACAGGTGCTACGATCAATGAGATAGGTATATTGGTTGGAATGATGATTGCAGTATTTGCTGATTATTTTGGAATAAAGAAAATCTTTGGAGTTTCCTTTTATCCTGATATGAGAAGCATATTGGTTTTTTTCTATGCCTTTATGCTGACTCTCTCCTTTTTTGGACGATTTATTATAGTGTTGAAGAATTCATTTGTTTCGAATTGGATTGGCAGGGAAGATAGAAAGGACTGCAGGGTAAAGAAAGAAAATAACTTATAGACAAAAAACAAAAATTTTTTTATTAACATATTGATATTTCCTATTTCTTTTTAGATATTTTTTCCTCTTACACAGTAAATGGTGATTTCAGCAACTGTTCAATTTTAGAGACTAAATTTATGGAAAGAGCTGTATGGAAAAAAGAACTTGATGAGAGCATTACTTCGCTATCAAAGCTCTCAAAATATATTTATATACCTAAATCGGACATAAAAAAGATTGAACAAGTAATTGCCCGCCATCCAATGAAGATTACTCGTTACTATTTATCCCTTATGAATCCTGACAAAATAGATGACCCTATTAGAAAAATGGCTGTTGCATCGGAAGAAGAGCTCCATCTTCTTGGTTCCTATGACACAAGCGGAGAAAAAGAGAATACGATGATGCAGGGACTTCAACACAAATATGAAAAGACTGCCCTGATTTTGGCGACTGTTAAATGTGCAAACTATTGCAGGTACTGTTTCAGAAAAAGAATGGTGGGATTGTCCTCAGACGAAGTTCTGAAGAAATTTTCTGAAGCAGTCAATTATATAAAAGCGCATAAAGAAATTAACAATGTTTTAATTAGCGGTGGAGATCCATTGACATTGCCAACAAATATCATAAAACATTTTTTGGAAAAAATCAGCACTATCCCGCATATAGACTTTATTCGCATTGGTACAAAGATACCTGCTGTTTTACCCCACAGAATAACGAAAGATAATGAATTGATAACTGTTTTGAGAAGTTCTGCATCAAAATTTAAAAGAGTTTATATAACTACCCATTTTAATCATCCAAGAGAAATTACCAGTGAATCTAAAAAAGCGATTGACCTGTTGAAAAATGCATTGGTAACTGTCAGCAACCAATCAGTCCTTCTAAAGGGGGTCAATGATAATCCAGAGACTATTGCAGATTTGAACACAAAACTGATAAAGATTGGAGTAATCCCGTATTATCTGTTCCAATGTCGGCCGGTAAAGCGGGTGAAGAAGCATTTCCAAGTGCCTTTGTATCGCGGTTATGAAATCGTTGAAAAGGCAAAATCGATGCTTGATGGCTACAGTAAACGCTTTAGATATGTTATGTCGCATAAAACAGGGAAAATAGAGATTTTAGGAATTATGGACGGCTATATTTATCTCAAGTACCATCAAGCTAAGAATCCTGAAAATCAAGGCAAATTGTTTAGAAGAAGAATCAACAAAGAAGATGGCTGGCTCGATGACCTTTCTCATTGATTGGTTTGTCCTTTCTCCATTGAAAATTCATAGATGTAATTGATGTTTTTTTATTTATTTGATATCCAATTTATGAAATACTCTTATTTGAAGTTTATCGGTTATTTCTTATGAAAAAAGAGAATTACAAAGAAAAGATAGCCCCTTTTTTTGTCAAAGTTCTTTTTCTGTCATTATTTTTTGTCTTGTTCTCTATCTCTCTTACATTAGCTGATTCTGCTGAATCCAATCAAAAGGTGATTGCATGGGTATTTTTTACAGACAAAGGTAATATTAGCAAGAATGATATAAGAAAGAAGAGAAAGGATTTTTTAAGGGAAAGAGCAGGAAGAAAAAGATATTTGGGAAGCCCGAACCTTTTTGATTTTAGAGATATCCCTGTAAGGAATAAATACATTGAGAAGATTGAGAAACTTGGAGCAAAAAAAAGAGCTGTTACTAAATGGTTGAATGGGATAAGTATCGAAGCTTCTCCTGATTTGTTGGAAGAGATTAAGAAATTGAAGTTTGTAAAAGAAGTAAAAATAATCAGAAGGGTGCAAAAGGATGAAAAAAAACCAAGTTTCAAAATCTTTCAAAAAGATAATGATAGTTTCGCAGGTAACGATATAAGTGCTTCTCAAAATACACTCGATTATGGCAACTCCTTGACTCAATTGTCACAAGTCAATGTCACAGGGCTCCACAATCTGGGTTATACAGGAAAAGGTGTCACGATTTGTGTCATAGACACGGGCTTTACAAACGACCATGAAGCTTTGATGAGTACTACGATTTTGGCAGAAAGAGATTTTATCAATGATGACAATGAAACGGCAAACGAAAGCGGTGACCCCACTGGTATATATGACCAAGAATTGCATGGCACTGGAGTGTTGTCTGTTGTTGGAGGTTTTAAAGAGGGGAAGCTCATAGGGTCAGCATATGGGGCAAATTTCCTGCTTGCCAAAACAGAGGTTAATGAATCTGAAACCCATACTGAAGAGGATTATTGGCTTGAAGCAATTGAATGGGCATATGATAAAGGCGCCGATATTGTGAGCTCATCTTTGGCTTATTATGATTTTGACGAAGGCGAGACCCCGATTTCATATGAAGGAAAGCTCGATGGCAAGACAGCAATTGTAACAAAGGCGGCAAACATAGCAGCTGAGAAAGGAATGCTCGTTGTAAATGCCGTTGGGAATGAGCGTCTTAAAGCACCTGCTGATGGAAAATATCTAATAGCAGTTGGGGGAGTTGATTCGCAAGGAAATGTTTGGGGAGGCGCTAAGACAGATACCGATGATGGAAGAATTAAACCTGAAATCGTAGCTATGGGTGTTAATGTCTATACAGCCTATTCCTCTTCAATGAATAGCTATGCCTATAAAAACGGCACTTCATATGCGACTCCCATAGTTGCAGGATTGTCGGCACTACTTCTTGAAGCTCATCCTGATTGGTCCTATTCAGCAGTGAGAGAAGCAATTATAACAACATCGAGCAATGCAGATTCCCCAAACAGCAGCAGCGGTTTAGGATATGGAATCCCTGATGCTGTAAAAGCCCTTTCCTATGACAATCTTCTAACGATTACATCGACAGCAGGGGCGAATGGAGAAATATTTCCCTCAGGTGCTATTAAAGTTGGCCATAATGCTATGCAAAGTTACACAATTTCGCCTTCTGATGGATATCATATTGCTAAACTTTTTGTAGACGGCAGTGAAGTCGATGTTGCTGAGACATACAAGTTTGAGTCTATTTTGTCGGACCATACGATATCTGCAACCTTTGAGTCGAATAATATTACAATACTTACAACCAAGCTTCCGAAAGCTCATATAAAGAAAAAATATAAGGCAAAATTAAAAGCCGAAGGAGGTAGTGGAAAATATATTTGGACAGTCGTAAAAAAGAAACTTCCCTCAGGTTTAAAGCTTACTAAAAATGGCACAATAAAAGGTAAACCAAAGAGGAAAACAAGGGGTAAAAAATATAAATTCACTGTGGAAGCAGAAGATAGAAACAATTCTGCGAATAGCGCTTCAAAGAGTCTGAAGATAAAGGTCAAGAAATAAGAGGGGAAATTTTAGAAATTATGAATTTTTCAAATTCCTCTTCTTCATTTATTTTAAAGGAGATTACAGGATAAAGTACTCTCCCTGCCTTTTTAAGAAGACTACCGCATCTTGAAACATCCTTTTCTGTCGTAATAAGAAAATCAGCTTTGTTCTTTTGAAAAGCATTACTTAGAATTGAAATATCCTTCTCTGAAAAGAAATGATGGTCCCGAAATGGGAAAAATTGACAAATTTCAACACCTAATTCTTCCAAAGTTGATTTGAAGGAATCACAGTCAGCAATAGCACAAAAGCCAACTGTTTTTTTCCCTTTTATGCTTTCCATATCATATTGTATTTCACTATCATCATTGTCATTTTCTTTGATTTCTACGGCTTTATGGGAAGCAGTGAAAATTCTTTTATCAGGACAGAGCTTTTCAAAGAAATTTCTGCAAAGCTCATATTGGCTTCCTTTCTGATTTGTTTTTGTGAGAATTATGGCATCTGCCCTTTTTACTGCGCTGATTCTCTCTCTCAATGTGCCTGCGGGAATGGGATATGCTTTTTGAGGCGTCACTCTGCTGTCCCAAAGAAGTATATTTACATCTCTATCAGCTTTAAGATGCTGATATGCATCATCTAAAATGATTGCTTTAGTCTCGAATTCTTTGACTGCCAACCTGCCGGCGCGAATTCTATCCCTATCCTGTATGATTGGAATTCCTGAAAGCTTTGAAGCTAAAAGATAGTTTTCGTCTGATGCAAGAGGCGGTTTTTCCAATATTTTGTTTCTATCTGATACGATTAAAGCTCTATTTTTTTGTGAGTTACTGCCATAACCTCTGCTTATGATAGAATGGTTTATTGAGTGTTTCTTTAAGATATTAGATATTTCTATGACGGCAGGAGTTTTTCCTGTGCCTCCCCAACTCAGATTTCCAACGGATATAACAGGCACATCCAATTTAATTGATTTGAGGATTCCTGTCTGATAGAGCTTCTCTTTGAGAAAGGGAAAAAATGAATAAATAAAGGATAGAGGCAAAAGGATAAATCTGATTATATTGGCGTCAATTTCTTTTTTCTTCCCTTCAACTATTGAAAGATAGTAATCTCTATATGAAGACATTTCTATAGAATCAGTCCTTTGATAATTTCAACATTTTTATCCGTTGCTCCGCTGTTTTCATCAAATATGAGCTTGCAGTTGTTGCTTGCCTCAGAAAGCTCTGTTGGATTGTCGATAAAATGCTTCATTATTTGAATTAGTTCTTTCTCATTGGAAACTTGATAACCTGCTTTGTTTGAAATTATGATTGAAGCTATGTCTCTAAAATTGTGCATATGGGGACCAAAAACCGTTGGTTTACCAAAAACTGCAGCTTCGAGAAGGTTATGTCCTCCAACAGGGACAAGAGAACCTCCCATAAATACGAGATCACATACACTAAATAGCATATAAAGTTCTCCAACAGAATCAAGAAGAAGAATATCATATCCTTTAGCAGCATTACTATTGCTGTTTTCGATATTGGTCCTTCTCAAATAGCTCATTCCTTCCTTTTCGATAATTGATGCTACTTCATCGAATCTTTCAGGATGGCGTGGTGCTATTATCAAAAATAAGTTTTCTTTTTCTTCTTTAAGTTTCTTAAAGAGAGGAATCAATATTTTTTCCTCCCCACTATGTGTGCTTGCAAAAAGCAAAATGAATTTATCCGTTGGAATATTGAACTTTTTACGAATTTCCTCTTTCTTTACAGTTTTTGAAGATGCAAGTGCTTGGTCGAATTTTATATTTCCTACTACTCTTATCCTGTCTTCTGCAGCGCCTAATCGTTTTATCCTTTCGGCGTCTGCGTTGGTTTGCATACTAAATAGGGTAATATCCTGTAAAATTCTTTTTATTATGGGTCCTAATCTTTTATAGCCCTTGAAGGATTTTTCAGAGAGACGGCCGTTTGCAATGATTATAGGAATCCCTTCTTTTTTGCATATCCTTAAAAAATTGGGCCAAATCTCTGTTTCAATCAAAATGCAGATATCAGGATTTACCTGCTTGATAGCTCTTTTAACTGCAAAAGAAAAATCAAGAGGGAAATAAAAGATTTTGTGAGCCCACTTTACCCTATTCTGTGCAGTTTTTTGTCCTGTAACAGTTGTTGTGGAAAAGAATATTTCGCAGTCAGGGATTTTTTTATGCAGTTGGGAAGCCAAAAAAGACGCAGCCATTGTTTCTCCTACAGATACCGCATGTATCCATATGCGTTTTTTTTCTGTTTTTTGAATCTTCTTCCAATTGTATAATCCAAGTCTTTCCTTCAATCCCGCCCTGTATTTCTCTGTTGTAAAAAATTTATAAATGAAGAAAGGTGAGGAAACAGTAAAAAATATCCAGATGAAAATTTCATAAATCAAATACATTTTTTTTAATCCTTAAAAAGAAAAATCTTCTACTACTTTTATAAAATTTATTCTATCACGAAGAGCTTAAAGAATTTGAAGAAATTTATGATTATAACTTTTGAAGTTTATATAGAATATCTATCGAGAATAAAGAAAATAAATTATAGAGAGTAAATAAGATTGGAAATGGGCGAATTAGATAGTCAAAATAGTTCATTTTGTTTTGTAGATGAAACTGATAATTTTGATAAAAAAAATAAAAATATCGACAATATCGATTGTTATGTCATTATGATTTTGATAATGAAGGAAATAATAAGGAGAAAAAAATGGCTGTTGCAAAGAAATTTATTGTTCCGCCTTCAAAACTTAGGTGGCAATGCAAACTCAAAGGAAGTAATTTCAAAGGTATTGAAAAATTAGAACCTCCTGAAGGGACAATTGGACAGGATAGGGCGATCAAAGCGCTCAAACTTGGACTTGAGCTTTATGGTCAGGGCTACAATGTCTTTGTTACAGGTTTGACAGGGACAGGCAGAAGGACAGCTGTTAGAAAGATTCTCGAAAAGATAAATCCTCATTGTAATGAATCTTATGATAGGCTGTATGTTTATAATTTTAGTTCTCCAGACCATCCTCGATTGATAACATTGCCTGTTGGAAAAGGGAAAAAGTTTGCCAAATCGATGTCGAGATTTATTACTTACCTTAAGAAAAATCTATCGAAGATACTTGATGCGGAAGATATAGTAAAAAAGAAACAGGCAGTTGCAAAGAGCTATCAGGAAGAAGAAAGAAAAATCGTGACTGTCTTTGAAGAAAAGGTCAAGAAAAATGGGTTCGTAATTGGCCAGGTACAGGTTGGAGAAATTACCGTTCCTGACATTTTGCTCCTTGTAGATGATAAGGCATATCCTTTTGCCAATGCAGAGGCGCTTATTGCTGAAGGAAAACTTGCCAGAAATAAGTATGAGAGTATGCAGAAAATATATGAAGATTTGAAAAACGACCTTAGAAAAATCTATAAAAAGGTTAATAGCCTTAATCTTGAGATGGTTGAAAAATTGAAAGATGTTGAAAGAGAAAGCTGTATCAATCTGATAGATAGTTTTCTTGAGGATATTAAAGAAGACTTCAAAGAAGAAAGAGTATCCAACTACCTCGACGAAGTAAGAGAGAGTATATTGGAGGAAATTGAAATCTTCAAGAGCGCAGGTGAAAAGAAGATACAATTGGACGGCACTATATCATCACCCTTTGATGACCAGATAGCAAATCCATTCGTCAAGTATGAAGTCAATCTTCTAATCGATAATTCAAAACAGAAGAAATGTCCCATAATAATTGAATCCTCGCCGACTGTTGCAACATTGTTTGGGACTATTGAAAAGGAAATGACAAGAACAGGGGCAATTTACAGTGATTTTACAAAGATAAAGCCGGGTTCTTTACTGAGAGCAGATGGCGGTTATTTAGTCTTAAATGCAAGCGATGTTTTTATGGATCCGCAGGTTTGGACATTATTGAAAAGAGTATTGAAAACAGGACAGCTTGAAATACTCCCTCCTTCTTCTTTTTTTCAAGTCGAATCTCTTGCTATCAAGCCTGAGCCAATAGATGTGAATGTAAAGGTGATAATGATAGGCGAAGCGGATATATATGAAATTCTATACAACTACGAAGATGATTTTAAAAAGATATTTAAGATAAAAGCTGAATTTGATTCAAGGATGAATTTGACAGACCGCAACATAAAACTTTTCCTATCTGTAATTGCAAAGGTATGCAAAGAAAAAGAATTGGCAGGAATCCGCACCGATGCCCTCGAAAGAGTCATTGAATATGGCGTGAGAAGGGCAGGAGGCAGAAAAAAACTTACTACAAGATTCAGCGAGATAGAAGATATTTTATTGCAGGCAGATTATTGGAGAAAGCAAAGTGGAGACAAGATGATTGCTGAAAGTCATATCGAAGAAGCAATAAACAGCGCGATTGAAAGGCACAATCTAACGGAGATGCGTCTCAGGGAGATGATAGAAAAGGGCATCATAATCATTGATGTCGACGGCTACAAGGTTGGTGAAGTAAATGGTTTGGCCGTTTACAATATGGGTGCTTATTCCTTTGGTAAACCCTCAAAGATTACTGCAGCAGTTTCAGTTGGTCGGCAGGGAGTTGTAAATATTGAGAGAGAAGCAAAGCTTAGTGGTAATACTCACGATAAAGGAATTTTGATTTTGACAGGTTATTTGCAGGAAAAGTATGCACAAGACCTGCCCCTCAATCTTTATGCAAGCATTTGTTTCGAGCAATCCTACAGCGGCATAGATGGAGACAGCGCATCGAGTACTGAGCTTTATGCCCTTCTTTCAGCCCTTTCAGGTATCCCTATAAATCAGGGAATTGCAGTTACAGGGTCAGTGAATCAAAAGGGTGTTATTCAACCCATTGGGGGAGTCAATGAGAAGATTGAAGGATACTACGATATTTGCAAAATTAAGGGCTTGACAGGCAATCAGGGGGTGATGATACCTGTCCAAAATATAGATGACCTGATGCTCAAGAATGAAATAGTTGAAGATGTAAAAGACGGCAAATTTCATATTTATGCCGTAAGCCACATCGAAGAGGGAATCGAAATTTTGACAGGAATGAAGGCAGGAAAGATAAAAAAGGATGGAAATTTTCCAAAGAACACTATAAATTATTTGGTAAAAGAGAAACTTCTTAAATTTTCCCGCGCCGCAATGCCTCCGGAAAATAAAAGAAGCCTCTAAAAGGTGATTGACATTTTGTTATAGCATTTCATTGGCAAAAGCGTTAAGCCATATCAATGCTATATTATAGATTCCGAATGTATGAAGTTTATATTTGGAGGATTAAGTATGAGTAGATTCGATTTGTCGAGGTATGATTTTTCTTCTTACGCCAAGTTATGCAAATTGGTCAAATTAGTTGGAATATTCCTTTTAGTCTT